>JAUVWI010000107.1 GCA_030604195.1 Spirochaetales bacterium | reverse complement strand
TAGCACTTCTTCGCTCTGCTTGTGTTGCTGACATACTCCCCTCCCCAGAAAACAGTCAGCTAAATTTTATCCCATCATGAAGGGGTTAGTCAATGATATTTATTAGGTTACCGGACAGCCTGAATTGAGGAATATCCCTTTCAATATATGTTCTAATAAAATTGTCTCTCCAGTTATATGAATTTTCCGGATTCAAAAAACTTTCAGGAAACCCACCCTGCAGCCACAAATTTAACAGGTTAAAGTTCTTTGTTTTTGATAATTCAAGTATTGAGAAAGGTGACAGGTAGTTATAGGATATTCTTCCAGCCAGAGTTTCAGCGCTTTGCTTCAGGAACTCCGGTGATGCTGATCCAAGGATGAGAAATCGGGTGTTTGTATTATCCTTGTCAACAAAACTTTTAATTGCCGGGAAAATGTTCGGCCGCAGTTGTATCTCATCCAGACAAATCAGACTACCCGCATGTCGTGTAAAATAGAAAATTGGATCCTGCAATCTATCCAAATCGTTATAGTCTTCCAGATCGAGATAAACTGAATCTTCCTTTTTTTCAATAATGTGTTTTGCTAATGTTGACTTACCGCTCTGGCGGGGTCCTAAAATAGCAACAACAGGAAAGAAATCCAGATCCTTCTTGATGCCGGTTTCAAGCGATCTTGGAATATAACCATGCATATTGCAAGCATTTAATTCATATTACATGGTGTCAAGCCAATAGGAGTATGATTATCTAGCGGCAAATGACAATAATATTACCATAAAACCAAATACAAATACCCTTGTCATAGTTTTCCTTCCTCAATTTCATTCAATCAAAATAATCTGCTCAATTTTTCAACCACTTCGTCAATCTTTTTTTCGCGGTCCTTGCCCATCCAAACCACGATCCCTGTTCCACAGATGGTTGCCTCTTTGGATCCACAGATTTTTTTCATCTGGCCGATTGCACGGCTTCCGCCCGTCCAGTAAAAGGGTAGACCCTTAGTGACGAAACAGGCGACTTTTTTGCCCTTTAATGATGCAACCTGCGTTAGATAACTTTTCATTACCTGCGATAGGGAAAAGGCCTCTACCGGAGCGCCCAACACCAGTGCATCGTAGGTGCCGACTTCGGGCCGCATTTTGAACTGAAGATCTTTTGCTCCCGGTTGCATGTCGCCGGCGAGTAATAGCCGTTCGATATTCACCGAATGCCCGGCTGTGGCCAGCTTCTCCTTAAGCTTCAGGGCAACAGAATTGGTGTTACCGGTCTGAGAATAAACGATAATACCGATATTCATACTTTACCTCCATTTTATATTTTTTTCACCACGGTTATCTTTAATATCGTTATCATCAGCATTCCCTTTCGGCCGCTTCCGCAAAAGCCTGGCAGAGGAGAGAGCCCTGGCTGCGTTATCCAGTTCCACCAGAATACCGAATCGCCTGGCAATGGCCTGCGGGGACATGTCTGTAGAAATTCCCCGGCTCCTGGCCTTCAGATATTCAGGCTTCATCATTTGCACCTTCGAGGTACGCTATATCACTCAGATCCTGTGGGCGTTCCGGTAATACGCTTCATTGCGATCAAGCCATCCCGATCAACGACGCATATAGGTATTCCCTCCAACTCGTAGGTCTCACGACTATCCCACACTTCATTAAGGAAGACCGGCAGCAGCAGCAAATCGACAGTTAAAAGCTCCGTCTCTATGACTTTAGAGATGCGGAAAACCTTCCGCTCATGCGGCTTACCCACATCAAACGGAATCATCCCCCCCAGTATGGTGAAGCCGATTTCCGCCAACGCATCCCTGGCTCCGGCTAAATCGCTCCGCCGTATAAGCAGGTCGATATCCCTGGTAAGCCGGGGGTATCCGTGGAGGACTACGGCCATGCCCCCACACAGGGCGTATGGTACACCGGAGACGTTTAGAGTTCTGACAACACCTATAAGTTCCTTCTTCAGGTCCACAAATGAATACTATAGCCACGTTTTCGTGTTGTCAACGCGTGGCGGGACAAACTCCATTGTCGCTTGCTCCCCTAAAAGTAATTTGGGCCCGTTTATTGACATAAAATGATAGCAGGGTAATAATCAGCCATGATCACACCAACCGAAGAAAAACTGCTCTCCTGTATAAACCGGGATGAGCTCATTAAGCTGACCATCGATCTGGTTAAAATCGATTCCGTTATCCGTCCGGAAAAGGGAAATACCGAGCATGAGGTAGTAAAATATATAGAAGAGTGGCTCAAAAAAGAACTCTCCATTGAACCCCTGGTTTATGAAGTATCTCCCGGACGGGAGAACCTGGTGGCTACCATAGACTCTAAGGTGGAGGGTCCCTGCTTAATGCTCGAGGGACACACCGATGTGGTTTCCGAAGGAGCGCGTGAAAGCTGGCGCTATGACCCCTTCGGCGGCCAGGTTGCAGGAGGCAGAATCTATGGCCGCGGCTCCTGCGATATGAAGGCGGGCTTGGCCGTTAACCTGGTAACCCTGAAAGCCCTGCTTAAATCAGGGGTCGCTTTTAAAGGCAAGATACGCCTGGGGTTTGTCTGCGATGAAGAGGGAATGATGACAGGCATTAAAGACTTCATTAATCAGGGATGGGCGGATGATGTAGATGCGGCGCTAATTCCTGAACCCGAAGAAAACCAGCTATGTGTTTCCATGAAAGGGGCAATCAGGGCAGTGGTGCGGGTTAAAGGGAAGATGTCCCACGGTTGCATGCCTTTAAGCGGCATCAATCCCAACACCAGGCTGGCCCGAATTATTCTAAAAGTAGAAGAGTATGAGGAGCGGGAAAAGCAGAGGTGCGGTAAGGATGAGTTCCTTGGTTATCCATCGCTGACCTTTACCGTTATCCAGTCGCCGCCGGAGGGCTCCCCGGCCCAGCTTAATGTAATGCCCGGAGAAGCGGTTGCTTACCTGGATATCCGCACCACCCCCGCACAGAGCCATGACAAGCTACGCTCGGATCTAAGGGAGATGCTTAAAGTTCTGGCCGCGGCTGATCCCGACTTCAATGCAGAGTTCGACTTTATTGAGGACCGGCCCGTGGTTACCACTGACAGGGATGAAACAATTGTCAGGACTGCTGCTGCAGCCTACAGGGAGATCACCGGCAGAGAGCCAATTTACAATGGCGTTCCCGGGGCAACTGACGGCACCTTTTTAAGGGCCTGGAAAGATATCCCCTGCCTGGTCAATGGCCCCGGCCCCCGACACATGCCCCACCAGAGCGATGAATATGTGGAAATAGAAGAGCTATATGAAGCGGCCAGGATATATGCTGTTACTGCTTTCAGATATCTACGGGGGGAAACCTGATGGAGGGAGGTTTGATGAAAAACACTATAACCGATGTGCCCGGCATCAGGGTTGGCCATGCTCAGAACCTTGAAGCGGGCACCGGCTGTACCGTTGTTCTCTGTGAAGAGGGCGCAGTTACCGCGGTGGATGTGCGCGGCGGCGCGCCCGGAACCAGGGAAACGGATTGCCTGCATCCCGCCAATTTAGTGTCCCGGGCACATGGGGTTTACCTGGGAGGCGGCAGCGCCTTTGGCCTGGACGGGGCTTCAGGGGTAATGAAATACCTGGAGGAAAAGGGTATCGGCTTTGATACCGGTGTAGCTGTGGTGCCCATTGTGCCGGGGGCAGTGCTCTTTGATTTGATAGTGGGCGACCCAAAGGTAAGACCGGACAGAGAAATGGGTTACCGCGCCTGCCTCGGGGCCTCAGCTGACAACACCCGGCAGGGCAATGTGGGGGCCGGCACGGGCGCTACTGTGGGCAAAGCCCTGGGCCCTGAATTCTCTATGAAGAGCGGCCTGGGAACGGCAAGCATCTGCAGGGGTTCTCTTATTGTGGGCGCTATTGTTACGGTAAACTGTTTCGGCGATGTTATTGACCCGGCAACAGGCCTGATAATTGCCGGTACGCTCACCGAGGATAAAAGCACTTTTGCCGGCTCATTTAAAATAATTACCGATCACCCTGAAAAAAAGGCTGGCGGCTTTTCCACCAATACCACTATCGGGGTTATCGCCACCAATGGTGTTATGGATAAAGCGGGAGCCCTGCGCGTTGCCATGGCTGCTCACGACGGCTTTGCCAGGACCATGAACCCGGCCCATACCATGTTTGACGGCGATACTGTTTTCTGCATGTCAACCGGGACAAGAACCGGGACAGGAACCGGAGCGGGCAAAGTCGATTGTGAATTGACTGCCGTGTGTGCACTGGCGGCTGAAGTAATGGCGGCTGCCGTTATTAATGCGGTAAAGAAGAGCTCTTCTCTCTACGGGCTGCCCGCAGCCGCAGATATAAAGCGGAGGTGAGATTAATGAAGATATCAATAATCGGCGCCGGAGCCATGGGCTCCCTATACGGCGGCAAACTTTCTTTAAGGGGCAACCAGGTCATGCTCTACGATATAAACAGGGGACATATAGATAAAATCCGGGATCACGGCCTGATTATTGAAGAGCCGGAAGGTGAAGAAATTACCCGTCCGGAGGCCAGTTCAGATAAAGAGGCGCTCCGGGGATCTGAGGTGATGATCATCTTTGTGAAATCCGCAGCAACCGAGATTGTGGTCAGAGATATCAAGGAATATATCGCCCCTGAAACAATCATAGTTACCCTGCAGAACGGCCTGGGCAATGAAGAGATAATCAGGAAACACCTTGGCGCGGACAGGAGCGCGGCAGGGGTCACATCCCAGGGCGCCACCTTTCTGGAAGCGGGAAGAATAAGACACGCTGGCAGGGGCCCCACCCACCTCTGTATGTCTGATAAGAAAAATAACAGGCTGGTCCCTTTTGTTGAGGAGCTTAACAGGGCAGGTTTTGAAGCCCATATTGAGGAAAACATTGAGAATCTCATCTGGAGCAAGCTGATAATAAATGTGGGAATCAATGCCTTGACCGCATTAACTGCACTACCCAATGGCAAGCTGCTGGACTATAAGGAAACCAAAGAAATCATGGCCGACCTGGTGAATGAGGCTTTACAGGTTACCAGGGCTAAAGGCATTCAGCTTACCCTTGCCAACCCCCTGCAAAGGGTCTATGAAGTTGCTTTACAGACCGCTGCCAACAGGTCTTCCATGCTCCAGGACTTTGACAACAACCGGGTTACTGAAATCGATTTTATCAATGGCGCTATCGTACGGGAAGCGGAAAAACTGGCCATCCAGGTTCCGGTCAACCGTACAATAACCAGGTTAGTAAAAACCATAGAAAGGCATACTACTTGAATAAGGGAACAGCCGCTCTAAACCGGTTTACCGCGCAGAGCCTGATCAGACCATCCCCTTTTTCCTTCATAATGACCCTTGTAATCATAATCCATCACTTCGATAGCAGTCAGCCATTTGCACCATTTATAGGCATATTTCCCCTCAGCTACAATCCGAAGAGGGAAACCATGCTGCGGAGTAAGAGGCCGCCGGTTCATTTCGTAGGCCAGTAAATACTTATCCGGATGACGCTTGATTTCTTCTATAAAAAGATCGGTAGAGAAGCCTTCTCCACCTTCAAAACCCACTTTGAAGGCATTATTATCAATGCCTGCCCGCTTTAAAACGTCCCAAAGCCTGGCTCCTTTTACCTGGACCCTACCCCAATGTACATTGGTCATGCACTGCAAAACAACCACTGCCTGGACAGGTTCGAATAGTTCCTTGATTCGAGATAGAGTGAATTGATTCTCCTTACTGCGACAACCCTTTACCTCAAGGTAATAAGAGGAAGGTTCATCCTGCCACTTATAGAGGTCCCGGGGCAATCCAAAAATATGGTAGGTAAATAGTTGCCTGATGGGTGTTATATCTGATGTTGCCTTTGTAGAACCCATTCCCTCTCCCTTAAATACCCTCGCTAAAAGGGAGAGGCGATCTTTTTCTTTTGCGCAAGCCCTTTAAAGACCTTTATATCCTGTTCTAATAGGGGTATCCCGGATTTAAGCCTTTCTGAGCGTATCTTTTCCTCCGGCTCTCCAGGCATGAGAATCTCATTGAATCCTTCGGCCAAAGGCGAATCCTTGCACCAGCTAATAAACTCTTCCGCCCTTTCCAAAATATCCGGACCCAGTATCCTGGTTACATCAAAGGCCATCATTAAGCAGGAGCTTTCTTCAGGCTCACTTTCATTGGTCAGCAGAGCCTTAACCTGCGGACCGAATTTGGAACCGCTCAACACACCTGTAAAAAATTCCACCGCAACGGTCAGGCTGGAACCCTTATGCCCGCCAATCGGTATAACCGAACCTCCATCCGAGGCTGCCTTTGGGTCAGTGGTTACCCTGCCTTTGGCATCCCAGGCCCAGCCCGGCGGGATTGATTTTCCTTCATTTAGCATCATATAGATCTTATTCCAGGCCACAGTGCCTAAACAAATATCTAAGACAAAGGGCGTTTTCTTAGTAGGAAAGGAGATTGAAAAGGGGGGATTGGAAAGAGCCCTTTTCAACCCGCCCCAGACAAAGAGGCTTGGAAGGTTGTTTGATGTGGCAAAGCCGGCCATGTTTTTTTCCAGGGCCAGGCGGGTATAGTATGAGGCTGCACCAATATGGCTGGTCTGCCCGGCAGTGGCAAAACCAACCCCATGCTCTTTTGCCTTTTTAACGGCTGTTTTCATGGCGAAACTGCCCACTATCTGACCGAGCCCGTCATCCCCGTCAATACGCACAGCAGCCCCGGAATCAGAGATTATCTTAATCTGCGGCTGCGGATTTACGCCACCATTTTCCAATCTCTTAATATAGGCCGGCGCCAGCCGCAGGCCGTGAGTATCCACACCGCGAAGATTAGCCTCAATAAAAGCATCAGTGACAATAAAGGAGTCTTTTTTAGAAACGCCGGCAGCTGAAAAAAGCTCCTCTATAAAGGGTCTTAAGACTTCAACCGGATAATTTATTACTTTCATAATTTACCCTTCCATTGGGAGTCTGGTCATTTTGCGGCTTTATCAATCAAACTACCGGCCTTTTAGCTCAACTAATGGCCTGCTCAATCTTCAATTTCTGTTCTGAGCTCAACTCGACCTTACCGGCCCTGGCATTCGCTTCCAACTGAATAATTTTTGAAGCCGAGGGAATTACAGGGCCCATTCCAGGTAGGGTTAGAGTATAGGCCAGGGCAATTTCGCTGATGGGCATCCCCCATTCCCTGGAAAGGACATCCAAATTTGTCAGTTTTTTCTTATTCTCCGGGGTTAGCCTTTCTGCCAGCACCTTCTCATCAAAGAGGCGGTCCCCCTTGCTGACCTTATCCGCATTCAAATACCTGTCCGTTAAAAGCCCCTGGCCTAAAGGCCCCCAGGCGATGAAAGAAATATTATTCAGGGTGCAGAACTCTAAAACGCCATCTTCATTTTCCCTGGGTCCCTGAAAGAGGTTGAAACCATTCTGCACAGCAACAACTCGCGGAAATCCTTCCTTGGCCAGTTCGGCATAAACTTTCAGGTTTTCCCTGGTGTAATTTGATACGCCCAGGTAGCGAACCAGGTCCTGTGATATAAGATCACTCACTGCCTCAAGAGTTTCATCAAGAGGGGTAAAAGGATCGTAGCTATGGAAATAAAGCAGATCAATATTATCCGCCTGCAGCCTTTCAAGAGAAGCATAGACGGACTCCTTGATACTCAGACGGCTTAATCTGCAATGGTTCGGAGTTTTTCCGTCCATCAACCCGAATAGCTTGGTGGCCAAAACTATATCTCTTCTCATGTCCGGATTGTCCTTGAGCCAGTTTCCGATTATTCTTTCCGAATTTCCCGAAGAGGCGTTATAGCGATTGGCCCCGTCCCAGAACGTCACGCCCAGCTCTATTGCCCTGTCAAAAATAGTATAGGCAGTTTTTTCATCAACCCGTGATCCATCACCGGTTTCCGGATAGCCTATTTTCCAGGTACCGAGACCTACTTTTGATACTCTAAGCCCCGAGTTGCCTAGATAAAGATAGGGCATACCATTAAACTCATCAGCAACAAAAGGAAGGTTGTACAACTTCGGATTTGGTTTACTACTCACATAAAACTCCTTAAAAATTTTTTTATTCTTATAACTTCAGACCGCTTAAAGCGATATTCTCTAAAATTTGCTTTCTTAAGATGAAAAAGATAACCAGTGGCGGCATGGCGCTTAAAAAGGCGGCAGCCATGTTAACCCCATACTCAATGGTATACTGTCTTTGAAAATAAGTCAGTCCCAGATTTACCGTATAGACGCTGGCATCCTGGGCAATTACAAGAGGCCAGAAAAAGGCATTCCAAACCGCATTAAAAGAGATAATCGATATGGCCACTATGGCGGATTTTGAAAGCGGCACAATCAGCCGGATTAAGATCCTGTATTCTGAGCAGCCGTCAATCCGGGCCGCATCAATAAGCTCATCAGGAATCTGCTCAATATTCTGTCTCAAGAAAAAAACACCGGTTGACATAATAATCCAGGGAAGGGCCATGCCGGCCAGGCTGTTGATCATCCCTAAATGCTTTACCGTCATAAACAGAGGGATTACATAGACCTGAATAGGCATCATCATGGTTGCTAAAATAAGGGCAAATAGAAAATTTTTTAAAGGAAATTTAAACTTTGAAAAAATATAGCCGCTGCTTACCGCGGTTAAGAGCATTAACACGGTAGCACTAATGGAAACAATGAAGCTATTAAGAAAAAATAACCCAAAGGGAACCTGCTCTTTATTAAAAACATTGATGTAATTATTAAAAGTGAGGCGATGCGGGAAAAGGGTGAAACGGTCAGAGAGTATATCATATTCCGGCTTGAAAGAAGAAGATAAGGCCCAGTAAAAAGGGAAAATCACGATTACAGCAAAACTGATTAAGAAAAGCCAATATAAGGTTTTCGTAAATACTCTATTCACTTGCTGCTACTCCCTTTCCCTGCCCAGTCTCAACTGGAGAAGTGTGATTGTTAGAATTATAAGCAAAAGCAGGACAGCCTCTGCTGAAGCGAGCCCCATTTTTCTATAGGTAAACCCCTTCTGATAGATATCCAGAACCAGAACATTAACTGCTGCGCCCGGAGCAACATCTGAGCCCTGAGTCATAACAAAGACCTGTGAAAAAACCATAAAGGCCCAGAGAGTAGCAATGATCAGACCATATGATGTAATCGGTTTGAGAAGGGGCATGGTTATTTTTCTGAACTTAACCCACCAGTTCGCGCCATCTATGCTGGCTGATTCGTAATACATGGTCGGAATACCTCTCAATCCTACCAGGAAAATCAGCATCAGGTAGCCATTCATCTGCCATATAAACATAATCATGATGGAAAATAGGGCCATATCAAGGCTCATCCAGGCTACCTTTCCCGCACCCAGGGCCATTACCAGGTGGTTTATTACTCCATCCGGGGAATACATCCACTGCCAGACAATGGCCATAGGAACAATCGGAGCAATATAGGGAATAAAGAAGAGACTTTCAAAAAAAGAAGACTTTTTCTTATGGCTCTGAAGAAGAAGGGCTAAAGCCAGCCCTATCAGCATATTCGCCGGAACTGTAATCAGTGCAAAGAGAATTGTATTTATAATACTTGATTGAAACTGCTCATCCTCGGAAAATAGCTTGATATAATTTCCAAGACCCTTAAAAGGCTTATGCGCCTTGATTGGATCATATTTGAAGAGACTTATAATAATAGTCTGTACCATTGGATAGATCCTGACAATAAAAAAGATAGACAATACAGGGACCAGTATGCTGGCAATAAATAGATATTGCTTCCGTTTTACCTGACTCATTGGTTTTAGCAGGATATAGCCAAAGGTAGCGCCTGTTAGCAGAGCAATAATGATGAATTGAATTATAAATATCAGATTTTCCATAAATACATCTTTTACGAGTGCTGATAAAGACGGCGGTAATAAACCGCCGTCTTAAAAACAGACTTAATACTACTTGGGTGCGTATTCACCATTCTCCTTGAGAATATCATTGACCTGATCAGAAAATTTCTTACACTCTGCTGCTAACCCTTGAGGATCATTGGTAAGTTCTTCCCTGGTATACATCTTTGTCAGCCATTCACCGGTTTTGGGCCAGATCTCACCCCAGGAATCGAGGATAGGATAAAAATAGGCACCGTAGCCTTTCGGAAAATCCATTAGCCCTTTATACCTTGGCTTCTGCTGATAAACCGATGAGTAATCCAGCTCCCGGACCGGGTTCCAGCCGGTTTTAAGAAAGGTCTTCTTATGCCTTTCAGGTTCATTAAAAAATTTGATTACATCCCAGGCCAGGGCCTTGTTCTCGCACTTGGCATTTACATAGTTGTTAATTATTACAGCCAGGGTGCCATTGTACTTGTCACTGGGCAAAGGAGCAATACCATATTCAGTACTGACGCATCAGTATTTTCAATAGGGCCGGGAGGAAGAATTGTGGAGCGATGGGATAGGTTTTATCGCAGTGCGGGCTGGATCAAACACTCAGTTGGCTTTTTATCCAGGTCTGCTAG
>JAUVWI010000014.1 GCA_030604195.1 Spirochaetales bacterium | reverse complement strand
TTTCCCGGATATTTCGGGATTTCCGAGCTGTCAAACAGCAGCATACGCTTTCACGTGGGGGCTACCCTGGACAGGGTAATGCGTCTCTTTGAAGAGCAGATTAAACGCGGCCTCTGCTTTACCTGCGGCCACTATACTAAAGCCTGTCCGGAGTGTACTCAAGGGGCGGCGCAGATTATAAGGAGCTTTGTTGAGAAGCTGCCGCAAATACAGGATCTGCTGGCAGGAGATGTCCGGGCCGCTTATGAGGGTGATCCGGCTGCAGCAAGTATGGCAGAGACAATATTCTGCTATCCGGGAATACTGGCAATTACTTACTATCGTCTGGCTCATGAGCTCTACCGGCTTAGAGTTCCCCTGATACCCAGAATAATAACGGAACGTGCTCACAGCCTGACAGGAATTGATATCCATCCCGGCGCCAGCATAGGGGAGAACTTTTTTATTGATCACGGCACCGGGGTCGTTGTCGGCGAGACCTGCATTATCGGTAAAAAGGTTACCCTTTACCAGGGTGTTACCCTTGGAGCCAAGAGCTTTCCATTGACTGAAGAGGGCAAACCTTTTAAAGGGTTGGATCGCCATCCCGTTGTTGAGGACCGGGTAATAATATATTCAGGAGCTACCATCCTGGGGCGGGTGGTAATCGGGGAAGGCTCGATTATCGGGGGCAATGTCTGGATTACTGAGGATGTGGCTCCGGGAAGCAGGATTACCATAAGCTCCGGGTAATTAAACCTGCAGGCGGGTGGTCCGGTCAGACCTGATGCGAATAGTCAAGAATCGTGAGCAAAATCGAGAGATAGTAACCGAAGAACAGTGATGAAGCCCCACAAGAGCAATGAGACCTTTCCGGCTTGGCATCCTCTTTCACCTGAAATCTTGAAAGTAGCTCTTTGGGCGTTGTTTGTGATAATCTGGATGTAGAGTTAGCCCTTGTGAGGAGAGTTTACTGCGTATACCCTGGCAATCAACCGTGCCTACCCTGGCGGGCACAGGCATGCAGTTCTGCTCTCCGATGAGCAGACAGAGCAATCAGGGTTGTATTCCTCTTGTGTTTCAGGAGAATCGAGGTGCTTCTGCCTCCAACCATCCGGAGCCAGCCGGACAACATAGGGCTTCTCGATCCATTTGCCTCGACTGCGTGAGGAGTACAATCCGTAGCGTCGGATATATTGTGCGCCCTTGGGAGGTAGGTGCTGAGTGAGCAGAGCGATAAAATCAGTTGCCCCGAAGAGCTTCAGGCTTTCTTTTGTTGTACTCGTTGTATGAGGTGTGGAAGAGATCCTTTCCGTGGAAGCTCTCAAAGCGCACTTTTTTGAGCGAGATTGGTGGTCGTGCCAAGTATTGCGCAAGACTTTCCCGCTCCTTCGAGCTTCAGCCCGGCAGTAGAGGCCGGCAGTAGGATGGATGCGTCCACACTGAATCCCGAGTGCCTCCAGATGAGCAGGTTATCTGCCATGTGTTGGTTGATGAGTTTTTTTTCGATAAAGAGCTTGATGACACGCCTGCGGAAGCATTCGTGATCAGCGACAATTAAAAGTCCCGCCTAGCGACAATTAAAAGTCCCTTAATGAATTATTCCTTCTTTGTACTTCTAACCCCAGGTAGTTTTTATCCACAATTTGAAAAACAGATCAACAATACGGTAATCTCCGGCTGCTTTTTCTATTAATTCCTGATCATAAAGTGCTTTTAAACTTTTTTGCAAAGAAGAAACCGGAGGAAGGCTGAAATGTTTAAGTATTGCTTGAGAAAAAATTCCTTCGTTTTTGTCTTTTAAAGCCAGGGCAACCAATGTCTTCTTTTGATTAAGTCTTAACCGGTCCCAAATTTCTAAAAAGACAGCAGATTCTCTGCTCAATGTATAGTTTAAAGCCCTTTCTAAATTTTCCTTATTCACTTTTTTTTCAGAAATGTCCCATATAACATGCGAATAGTGTTGAACATAATATGGATGATTATCTACTAAATCAATAATATGCTCTGCAAGATTTTTAGGAATACTTTTTTCACTTTTATTGAATTTTTCAACAACAAAATCCGTCATATTTCTTCGATCTATTTTTTTTAAGGGAAGATGTTTACCGGCGCGGTAAAAAGGCCGATTGGGATTGGAAAACATTTCTTCCATTATGTGGTGTTTGCTACCTAAAAAGATATAGCTTATCTTATTGGATTGTTCCTGTATGATATTTCTAATTTTCTTTTCAAGAGAACGATTCTGGATACATGATATCTGTTGAAACTCATCAAAGGCAATTGTTATATTTTTACCTGTTTTTTCAGCATATCTCAATGGAACATCCATTATATCCGTAAGCGCTTCATCAATCTCCGGCATAAAATCTATGCCTAAATCAAATGCACCATCAGGATTTACAGTCACTTTTGGACGAATTGACTTTAAATACTGGCTTAAAAGCTTAAAAACAGTCTGAGGAGATTTAGCAAGGGACTTAAATAATGCACGATGATATGTTTCAACAAAATCCGTCTCAGAAAGAATCGAATAAAGATTAACATAAACAGTATTAAGATTTTTTTCATCGGATAGTTGGCGAAAAACCTCAAAAATCAATGATGTCTTTCCATATCGTCTGGGTGAATAAATAATTGTGTTCTGTCCATTCTGAATGTCTCTTTTTAATTCGTTAATTTCATCTTCCCGATTACAAAAATCTTTGCCTGAGACAATTACTCCAAAAAGAAAGGGATTTGTAGTGCTCATTCTTATACTCTCATTTTATCTAAATATGACTATTCTCTTTTGGATATAATTTACTATACTTAAAAGTATAAATCAAGCAAAAAACTCATTTCTGCTGATATTAAATTATAGTAATTTTTATAATCCGAGCTGATGCGAATAGTCAAGAAGCGTGCGCAAAATCGAGAGATAGTAACCGAAGAACAGTGATGAAGCCCCACAAGAGCAATGAAACCTTTCCGGCTTGGCATCCTCTTTCACCTGAAATCTTGAAAGTAGCTCTTTGGGCGTTGTTTGTGATAATCTGGATGTAGAGTTAGCCCTTGTGAGGAGAGTTAGGGAAAAGAAAGTAGGCAGTTAGTTCAAAGTTGATGGGTCTATCACCGGTGGAGGTCTACCAATCTTTACAAGGTGTCGAAGAATCTTCTTTATCTCCTCAGGGTCGGTAATAACGGCGAGTATTTTCATGGGCGAGCCGCATTTGACACACTCGAGTGGATTTACTGCGTATACCTTGGCAAGCAACCGTGCCCATGCAGCTCTGCTCTCCGATGAGCAGACAGAGCAATCAGGGTTGTATTCCTCTTGTGTTTCAGGTGAATCAGGTGAATCAGGAGAATCGAGGTGCTTCTGCCTCCACCCATCCGGAGCCAGCCGGACAACACTATGGGGAAGCCGGAGTAAAAGGTCATTCGCCATGTACTAAAGTAAAGAGAAGCGTTCGCTTCTGTGAACAGGAAGGGCAGAGATGAAAGCCTTTGCAACTGAAAGGACGGAAGAATTCCTCTTTACATTCAGGGTTGGTGCATGGTTTCATCCTGTGGACTGGATGCGGGCGACACCTTGAGTATAGTCGCCGTATGAAATAAAGTTTTCGACCACCTCCGTGATGAGATCCAAGCGGAAACGTCTGTATGTAGAGGCATACTTCTGCTCATAGGTGTCGGCGAACTCCTGGAAGTGCTCCTTGAAAATGGGTTGAAGAGCGTTCGTTCCACGTTGACTGTTGTAGAGTCTGGGGCTGGTTCGAACCGAGGGCAAGAGAGAGTTGTGACTGCACATAGAGATATAACGGGTAGATGCTGCCTGGTGCTTTCCTTCGGCGAAACGACCCGGTCTTAGATTAAAAGGAATTAGAGAATGTGATCACCTTCTCTCCGTGCCCCGATCATATACATTCGCCTTTTTCTCTATCCCATAATTGATAACTAGCAGCACATCTTTAACACATTATTGATGTACGGTTTCAGTAATGAAAAATTGAAGATTTATATGAATACTTTCCAAAAGAATCAGAAATATTAAGCAGTCTCGAAAATAATATAAAAAGAAATAGGTATTCACTTGACTCAAGTTGCTCGTATACTAGGGAGGATGCGTTATAGAGATTTCAGAAAACAAGGTTTGTTCATAGGATCTGGGGTGATAGAGGCGGGTTGCAAAACGGTCATCGGGCAACGACTCAAGCAATCTGGTATGCACTGGACAGTTGGAAGTGTTGAATATTGCAGCTGATATTACTAAAGTAATCGGTTCCACACCTTTGATCAGGCTCAACAGGATGGCTAAGGGCCTGCGTGCTACAATTTTAGTAAAACTCGAATCTTTCAATCCCGGTTCCAGCGTTAAGGACCGTATTGCCTTAAGTATGATCGAAGCGGCTGAAAAAGAAGGCCGGATTACACCGGAGACCATAATACTGGAGCCTACCAGCGGTAATACCGGAATTGCTCTGGCTTATATCTGCGCGGCCAGGGGTTATAAGCTGGTATTGACCATGCCGGATACCATGAGCCTGGAAAGACAGAAACTGCTTAAAATCTTCGGCGTCGAATTGATCTTAACACCAGGTTCAGAAGGAATGACGGGAGCGATAAAAAAGGTAGAGGAGCTGGCTGCTGCCCTCCCGGGAACAGGTTATTGAAGTAATCAGCATCCTGCCCGGAGTGTACTCAAGGGGCGGCGCAGATTATAAGGGGCTTTCTTGAGAAGCTGCCGCAAATACAGAATCTGTTGGCAGGAGATGTCCGGGCCGCTTATGAGGGTGATCCGGCTGCAGCAAGTATGGCAGAGACTATATTTTGCTATCCGGGAATACTGGCAATTACTTACTATCGTCTGGCTCATGAGCTCTACCGGTTTGAAGTTCCCCTGATGCCCAGAATAATAACAGAACATGCTCACAGCCTGACAGGAATTGATATCCATCAAGCTCCAAACTCTAAAATGGACGAATTGTTTTAGGCAGAGTGATAGAGAAAGTCGATCCCTTTTCCTCTTCGCTTAAAACAGAGACCTTTCCGTTATGCAGCTCGCAAATGTGCTTTACAATTGACAACCCAAGCCCGGTTCCTCCGGATTCCCTGCTTCTTGCTCTATCAACCCGGTAAAAGCGTTCAAAGATACGCTCCTGTTCAGATACAGTTATTCCTTTGCCATCATCCTTTACCAGTATTTCCAGTTCTGTTTTATGATCTTCAAGTTCTACCCGGACCATTGTCCCAGGTCCGCTATACTTCAATGCATTGTCAATCAGGTTTATAAGCGCCTGTTCAATCAGGTTGGGAATAACCCGAATCTTTAAATCTGTTTTGTTAAAATAGCTTATTGTTGTCTTTTTCCTATTTGCCCTGGCAGTACATACCTGTATTGCCTTAGCGATAATCTCATCTATTGATGATTCCAGGAACTCATCTTTGCCGGGGTTGCTGTTCTCAAGTTTTGATAATGATAAAAGATCATTAATAATTGCATCCAGGCGGTTCGTGTTTTTTAGGGAGCGTGCGAGAAAATGTTCAGCGGTAGACTGATCAGTATCTCCCTCAGTAATAGTTTCTAAGAAGCCCTTAATAGCTGTTACCGGGGTTTTTAACTCATGCGATACATTGGCTACAAAATCAGTGCGAATATTTTCCAGTCTTTTCAGCTCAGTTATATCATTGATTACTATAATAGCCCTTTGTTCTTTATGGCCTGCATTAGGAAGAAGGGTGCAGTAAATGTCGAGATTCACCGGTTTTGACTGTTGTGGAGATAGTTCAATTTGCTCAACAATTGCCTCTTCCTGCTCGAAGATCTTTTCTGAAATACTATATAGCCTGCTGTCTCTTACAGCATCTAAAAGAGTGCTTCCCTGTGACTGCTCTTTATCCACGGAGAAGAGACGGCAGGCTGCTGAATTCATATTTAGAATTATTCCCCGGTTGTTAAAAAGAATTACCGCTTCAACCATACCCTCCAGGATTGCATGAAGCTCATTTTTCTGCATGGTAATTGTAGTGATCTTATTAGATAAATTGGTTGCCATTTTGTTAAGAGATTTGGCGACAGCTTTAATATCTTCAGGATGGCCGATATGTAGGTAATAATTCAGATTTCCCGAGGCAAAAGCGGCCGCTGCTTTCTGAATTTTAAAGAGAGGCTTAGCCATTCTTTTTTCAATTAACAGGCTCACAAAAAGGAGTAGAAAGAGAATACTGAAAGCGACTATAGCAATCTTAGTATATGCCTTCTTCAAGATAGAATTGATATCATTAACTACGGCTGAGGTTCGAATTATAAGATCCATTCCTGAAAAATTTTCAATTGGGAGTGCCAGGTAAAGTAAGCTCCTGGAAACACTCTGACTAAAACGGGTGGCCAGTCCCAGCTTTCCTGCTTTAGCTTCGCTGACCTCCTCCCTGTTCTTATGATTATCAAGCAGCCTGATATCAGCCTCTGAATCGGCAATCACTTCTCCGTCGCCTTTTATAATAGTGATCCTGAGTCCCTCAACCTTTAATGTTTTAACCAGTTCATCTAATTCCTGATCAGTAGTAACAGACAGCAGGTTGCTGATCATCAAGGCGTTCTGGCGCAGGGATTTTTCAGTTGCTGAGTAGGTGATTTTTTTAATAATACCGGCTGATAAAAGAGCGGCCAGAAGAAGGCCTAAAGTAATAACCAACAGGCTAAACAGGTGTCTTTTTAGTAAATAACTAGTCATCTTCCTCTTTCATCCGGTATCCGATACCTCTGATTGTTTCAATAATTGAGCCGGCCCCCCCCAATTTCTTTCTGAGCCCTACTATTTGCACATCCACGGAACGATCGGTTACCGGGTAATCGCTTCCCTTTACTGCTTCAATTATCTGGTTCCTGGAAAACACCGATCCCCGGTTACGGGCTAAAAAAACAAGGAGGTTAAACTCGGTCGCTGAAAGGTTTGCTTTTTCCCCTTCAATCTCCACTCTGTACCGTGAAAGATCAATCAAGATATTTCCGGCCTTAATAATTGTCTGTTCAGTTGTCTTTTCTGCTGCTTTTCTGCTATACCTGCGGATTACCGCTTTTGCTCTAGCAATCAAAACCCTGGGGCTGAAGGGTTTGGTAAGATAGTCATCAGCGCCAAGCTCCAGTCCCAGCACAATTTCATGTTCCTCTGTTTTTGCAGTAACGATTAGTATGGGGATATTCTTAGTTTTTTCAGAATACTTAAGCTGTTTGCATATTTCAAGGCCGTCAACGCCCGGAAGCATTAAATCCAGGATTACTAAATCAGGGGTTTCTTTTAAAACTGCGGCTACAGCTTTTTCTCCGGAAGTAACCGCCCTGGTGTCGAAGCCTTCCCTTTTTAGATTGTAAGAGATCAACTCGGCGATATCTTTTTCATCTTCAACTATCAGGATCTTCTTCAATTAGTTTTTCCTTTTTAACTGAATCCAATTCTACGTGTTTTCCGGTGGCAGAGTAAATAGTAAGACGATAAACTCATTAATTGCCAGAGCTGAATATAATTTAAAAATGATTTTAGAGCAAATCTAATCAAATCCTAACACATTTCTAATATTCAGGAATTAAAATTGTTTCAAATTTTATCTATGCCTAAACATTATAAAAGGAGAAAAGATGAAGAAATGCCGATTTTTGGTAGAACGATCTATTGAAAAGCTTCTCCTGCTATGCGCAGGCGCTTCAGTCCTGGCAATAGTCTTTATTACCTTTTTTATCTTTCAGCGTGGTTTTCCCCTATTTAGCAAGGTAAGCATCTGGGAGTTTCTATTAGGCACTCGTTGGGAACCCACTGCGGAGCCCGTCCCGGGATTCGGTATTTTGTCCTTTATTGTCGGATCGATCTATGTAACAGCCCTGGCCCTTCTGTTTGGGGTCTTTATCGGCATAGCCTGTGCTATCTTTCTGGCAGAGATTGCCAGGGGCAGAGTGGCTGGAATTCTAAGATCCGTGGTGGAGCTTCTGGCAGGTATTCCCTCGGTTATCTACGGTTTTTTTGGGGTAATGGTCATCTGCAAACTGGTTCGAGAGTGGTTCGGGGGAACGGGTTTTTGTGTTCTCTCCGGCGCCATAATTCTGGCCATCATGATTCTTCCCACCATCATAAATATCTCAGAGGTAGCCATACGGTCGGTGCCCGGGGAGTACAGGGAGGGGTCTCTGGCCCTGGGAGCGAGCCACTGGCAGACTATTATCAGGGTGATCCTGCCGGCAGCCCGCTCAGGGATTATTGCCTCGGTTGTTTTGGGAGCAGGCAGGGCCATCGGCGAAACCATGGCTGTTCTGATGGTGGCCGGAAATGCGCCCATCATGCCCACCGGAATTCTTTCTAAAGTGCGAACCCTGACCATGAATATAGTTACCGATATGGGCTATGCTTCCGGTGATCATATGACATCTCTCTTTACCACCGGCATCGTACTCTTTTTCTTCATCTTGATTCTGAATATCGGAATCAATCTCTTTGCCCGAAAAGGCATGGAACATGGAAGATAGACTGATCCGGGAAACCCGGAGGGTAGGGAGCGCAAGATACACTAAACGAGTGCGCAGGCAACAGCTATTCGCTAAAGGCATTCTCTGGATGGCCGCTGGAATCACAATTACCATTTTAGTTTCTGTTATCGGCTATATTGTTATTCGCGGTTTTATTTCCGACCTCCGCCAGGAACAACCGGTGATCAATCATAAAAAAGTGGAAGTCTCTTTAAACGGGCAGGGAGAGCGCCGGATTGTTTTTATTGCTCATAATGGACTACGGGTTAGAGATCTGACAATGAAAGAGATAGTAGACCTCTTTACAGGCAAGACCAGGGATTGGGCATTAACAGGGCAGGATATAAAGGTAAGGATACTTTCCCACACTCCGGACAGCGAGCTTGGCAATCTTTTCTACAGTCGGGTTGTCGAGCTCAGCGAGAAGGGTAAGTATGCCCGTACCAGGATTTTTGTCCGGGATGATAAAGAGATGATCGAGAGCATAGCCCGGACACCGGGGAGTATCGGTTATATAACGCTTGAGAATCAGTATCTATTAGCTGAGAAAAAGATAAAAACAATTCCAGTGTACAATATTTCACTGGTGGTTAATGAAGAAGTTCTAAAATTTAAGGATAATATCAAACTCCGCTTCATATCCTCTGATCAGGTGGAGCAGATTTTCAGTGGCAAGGTTCAAAACTGGCAGGAAGTAGGGGGAATCGATCTACCTATACAACTGATCAGCTTTTCCCCTGGGATGCATCTGGCTGGGGAGTTCAATGATTTTTTGGGCGGAGAAAAATCTATGATTTCTTCCCGGGCACATTTTGTAGGTTCAAAGGATGAACTTTTCAATGCACTGGAACAAAACCCCGGATCCATTGGCTACTGCTATTACATGGATGCACTGCAATACTCGAAGAAACAGATGCTCGGGGTTGAACACCGCGAGGTGAGCTGGAATTTAAATCTGCCCTTTCTGATCGAGCGTCCAAGGAAAGCGGGTAGGGTGGGCGGCATTTCTACCATCATCTATAACACGGTGTTGATGATCCTGCTTACCCTCTTCTGTTCAGCGCCTATAGGTATCGGCGCCGCTTTGCACCTGACCGAGTATGCCAAACAGGGACGCCTTATGAGCATTCTTCGTATCTCAACAGAGACCCTGGCCGGCATTCCTTCCATCATCTTCGGTCTTTTCGGCTATATTTTTTTCGTCAGCTTTCTGAAGCTGGGCATTGGCCTCTTATCGGGGGTCCTGACCATTACTATAATGATTTTGCCCACAATAATAAGGACATCGGAGGAGGCCTTTAAAGCGGTTCCTATGTCTTACCGGGAGGGCAGCCTCTCTCTGGGAGCCAGCAAATGGCAAACCCTGAAAGGTGTGGTAATTCCTGCAGCCACACCCGGTATACTGACCGGAATTATTCTTGGCATCGGAAGAGCTGTGGGGGAAACGGCAGCGCTCCTCTTTACACTCGGGTCAAGCTATGAGCCGGCCGGAAGTCTCTCCGCATCCGCCCGGGTCCTCTCAGTACATCTTTACATTCTGGTAAAAGAGGGAATTTCCTTTGAGCGGGCCTTTGCAACTGGAACAATATTGATTGTTATAGTATTGCTGGTCAATTTGTCCACTACAAAGCTGATCGGCCGTATGAATAAACTTAAAGGTTAGAAAGAAAATGAACAAGGAATTAAAAATACAAACCAGGGAATTAAGCGTCTTTTACGGTGATTTTCAAGCTCTGCACTCTGTTAGTATGGAGGTCGTAGTTAATAAAGTAACGGCCTTGATAGGTCCTTCAGGGTGCGGGAAATCTACCTTCTTAAAAACCCTCAACCGGATGAACGACCTGATAGATAATGTGACTATCCAGGGTGAGGTCTATTACAACGGGGTGAATATCTATAAAGATTATGATGTTACAGAGCTCCGTAAACGAATCGGAATGGTCTTTCAAAAGCCCAATCCCTTTCCTATGACAGTCTATGACAATGTCGCCTACGGCCCTCGGGTTCACGGTATTAGGAAGCGGGAGCAATTGGATGAAATCGTTGAGAAGAGCATGAAAAGAGCGGTGCTCTGGGAAGAGATAAAGGATCGATTGAATAAGCCGGCCCTGGGGCTTTCCGGCGGCCAGCAGCAAAGGCTCTGTATAGCCAGAGTTCTGGCTGTAGAACCTGATGTGATTTTGATGGATGAGCCCACCTCTGCCCTGGATCCGATTTCCACAGCCAAAATAGAGGATTTGATCGATGAGCTAAAAAAGAACTATACTATTATTATCGTTACCCACAACATGCAGCAGGCAGCCCGTATTTCGGACTCCACAGCTTTTTTTCTGAATGGGATCATGTTTGAGATGGATAAGACTGACAAACTATTCTTCAAACCCAAAAACAAGAAGACCGAAGACTATATTTCCGGGCGGTTCGGCTAAGGAGACATGAGATGAGAGTACATTTTGATGAGAAGATGAAAGAACTGGAGTTCAGCGTCGTAAAAATGGGAATTATGATCGAGGAGGCCATTCACAAAGCACTTAATGCTTTTGTTAAAAGGGACAGGAAGCTGATCGACCAGGTTATCGAAGGCGATAAAGTCATTGATAATACAGAGCGAAAGATCGACGCTCAGTGCGCCTCGATCATAGCCACGGAGCAGCCGGTGGCTATGGATCTACGGATTATTATTGCTGTCTTGAAGATCGTCAATGATCTGGAAAGAATGGGCGATTATGCGGAACATCTTGCAATTGTGGCGGCCAATCTGTCCAGGAAGAGCGTACTGAAAGCCCGCTCCGAGGTTACCCAGATATCCGAGGTGGCCATTACCATGATTAGAGATGCGCTCCAGGCCTTTGCCAGACGGGATGTTGATCTGGCGGAGGAAGTGAGAAAAAGGGATGATATTGTTGATGGGATCTACGCTCGATTTTTTCAGGAAATGATGAACTACATAGAGCAAAATCCGGAGCATCTCCGGGAAGCTGTAGCTTTGCTCTTTGTTTCCAAGTACCTTGAGCGACTGGCCGACCATGCTACAAATGTGGCGGAAGAGGTGATTTTTGTCTGTACCGGAGAGAGGAAGGATTGGGAAATTTATTAAATAGCAAAGAAGAACCCCCCGGATTCCGGATAGACCTTTCACCGGGGGGTAGAATTACTTTTTCTTAAGTGTTTTCTTCACGCCTCACGGCAGAGGGATGAAGCCTTCATCCTCAACGATTGCCTGTCCTGCATCTGAAAGAAGAAAGTCCACAAAGGCTTTTTCCAGGCTGCTTTCTACAAGCGCACCCTTATGCACAATGTTCAGCTTTCTGGAAATTGGGTATTTTCCTTTCAGCACATTATCCACAGTGGGATCGATACCTTCAACCGAGATCTCCTTTCCTCCTGCGTTTCTGGCCTTGGAAATATAGCCGAATCCGCAGTAACCGATGGAATCCGGGGTTGATCCGACCTTAGTGATCATATCCCCATTGGATTCGGTGGTAATGGCATCTTTGATGAACTTCCCTTTTTTCTTGCCGTAGTGTTTGTCCAGTGCAAGTTCCCGGAAGGCAGAGCGGGTGCCCGAGGCTTCATCCCGATTAACTACAACAATCGGCTTATCAGCCCCCCCGACCTCTTTCCAGTTTTTGATCTCACCAGCAAAGATCCTGGCCACTTGCTCAATGGACAGATTGTCCATCGGAACACCACCATTGACTACCACTCCGATCCCGTCCAAAGCAATCGGGGTGGCTATCGCTCCCTTTTCCTTTTCAGTTGATTTCAGCTCACGGGAAGCGCCGCCGAGAGTATAGACTCCGTCAATAACGCCCTGTACGCCAACACTCGATCCCTGACCCTCATAAGTCAGCTTGACCCTGGGGTGAAGCTTTATAAACTCTTCAATGGCCACTTCGGCTATAGGCATAACCGTAGTAGAACCACCAAAGGCCCATGATCCGGAAAAACCCTCTCCGGAGCCCGCTGCCTCCTTATTACCCCCGGCGAAAGCCAGGCCTGCGGCTATAAGAATAATCGTAGCCGCCATAAACAGTTTCTTCATACATTTTCTCCTTTCTTGTTTTTGCGCATTATTTTTTTTACGCTTTAATTCATTACTGAATTATTAATAATAGGAAAGTGTTAGGGGTTTTTTAAGGTCTTGTTAGTTTTATGTTAGATTAGTTTTATGTTAAGATATCTTACCGGAGGAAAACATGAAACTTAACTGGGGTTTGATCGGTTGCGGCGATATTTCTCGGAAGAGGGTTGCTCCGGCCCTGCGTGACCTGAAGAACTGCCGTTTCATTGGGGTGAGCCGCGCTAAAAAAGAGCTGGACCGCTCTTTTGCTCAAGAGTTCGGGGCTGAGAAATGGTATGGAGATTACCGGGAGCTGCTTCAGGACGAAAATATCCAGGCTGTTTACATTGCCACTCCCCCTTTCCTGCATGCTGAACAGGTTGTTGAAGCCGCAGAAGCGGGAAAGCATATAATCTGTGAAAAGCCGATGGCCATGAATACCGGGGAATGTGACCGGATGATGCAAGCCTGCCGTGTGAATGGTGTGAAGTTAAGCATAGCTTACTACCGCCACTTATATCCCCTGGTGGACAGGATCAAGGAAATCCTGAAGAGTGGTGAAATCGGCACAACAATACTTTCCCAGATCAATGCCTTTGAGTACTTCGATCCCGGAGTCGAAGAGTACCGAACCTGGTATTTTAATAAAGAAAAGGCCGGCGGCGGACCCATGATGGATTTCGGCTGCCACCGGATTGAAGTGCTGTTAAACCTCTTTGGTGCGGTCAAGCACACTATTGGAGTTGTCAGTAATGCCTTTTTTGATCGGGAGGTGGAGGATTCAGCAACAGCGCTTTTTGAATTTGAAAACGGCAGCCGTGGAGTTCTTACAGTTACCACGGCCGCTTATGAATCTAAAGATACATTAGATATATACGGCAGCAAGGGATCAATCCATGTGCCCCTTCTAAACCGGGGCAGGGCAACCATTTTAACAGAAAATGAAGAGAGGGATGAAGATTATCCTCCGCATGTTAATTTTCACCAGCCCTATATTGAGGCAGTCACCGATGCCATACTGACAGATAGCGAGGTGCCGGTGGACAGTGAAACAGGACATGCCGTGGCTGAACTTGAAGAAGAGATTTACGGGGCACAAGAGAGATGAAGACCATTGTCCTTGCTGAAAAGCCCAGTGTGGGCAGAGAGCTCTCCCGGGTGCTTGGTTGTACAAGTAAATCCAGGAGCTATTCTGAAGGGAAAAACTATATTGTCACCTGGGCAATGGGCCACCTGGTTGAGCTGGCCGATCCCCATATATATAACGAAAAATGGCGCACCTGGTCCCTGGATACACTGCCCATGCTCCCTGAAAGAATGAAGCATAAGGTTATAAAGAGAACCTCGGGTCAGTTCCGGGTTATAAAAGATCTCTTTAAACGCCCGGATGCGGGAGAATTGATAATTGCTACGGATGCCGGCCGCGAAGGAGAGCTGGTAGCCAGGTTGATTATGCGCCTGGGCGGCTGGAAGGGACCGGTAAAGCGGTTGTGGATCAGTTCCCAGACTGATAGCGCAATAAATGAGGGTTTTAATAAGCTGAAACCGGGCAGGGATTATGAAAACCTCTTCAAAGCCGCCGAGTGCCGTGCTGAAGCCGACTGGTTAATCGGCCTGAATATATCCAGGGCATTGAGCTGCAAGTATGATGCCCGGCTGTCAGCAGGCAGGGTGCAGACCCCCACCATGGCCCTGATCATTATGAGAGAAGAGGAGATCAATAATTTTAAAGCAGAGAGCTACTGGCAGGTACAGGCGGACTTCGGCTCTTTTACCGGGCTCTGGAAGAGCACACAGGGAGCAACCAGGATCAAAGAACAGAAACGCGCTCAGGAGATAGCTCTGAAGGTCAAAGATAGAGAGGCGGAGATAATTGAACTTATCCGCAAGGATAAACAGGAGCCACCGCCCCTGGCCTTCGATTTAACAGCGCTGCAGCGTGAGGCTAATGCCAGGCTGGGATTTACCGCCCACCATACCTTAAGTACACTGCAGGGGTTGTATGAACGTCATAAAATAGTAACCTACCCGCGCACCGATTCACGGCACATCACCGGGGATATTGTAGATACCCTGAAGATGAGATTGAAAGCAGTATTGAACTCGCGCTTTGAAAAAACAATCCGGGGAATTCTGACTTCTGAAGTAAAACCAGGTAAACGCTTTGTGGATGACAACAAAGTCAGTGACCACCATGCAATTATACCAACCGAAGAGCGGGTGGAGCTGCAGCGGCTCAATGGTGATGAAAGGGCGCTGTGGGAGATGATTGTAAAACGCTTTCTCGCTGTGCTGTTGCCTGCTTATCGTTACCAGGGTATCACCATTACCACCCGGGCTGAAGGAGAGCTCTTTGTCTCACGGGGAATTCAGGTTATAGACAGGGGTTGGCGGAAAATCGAAAATCCCGAGGAGAAGGAGGAAGAGGAGCAGTCTTTACAAAATCTGGCCGCTCTTGTCAGGGGCGATACCTTCAAGGTGCTTTCCGCAGTTGTGAAGCAGGGTTTTACAAAGCCGCCTTCCCGATATACCGAAGGCACTCTCCTGGATGCCATGGAAAACGCCGGACGTTTTGTTGATGACCGGGAGCTGCGCCTTTCACTGGCCAGGGGAGGTTTGGGAACCCCGGCAACCCGGGCCGAGATAATTGAGAAGCTCCTCTCCAGCTATTATATAGAGCGCAATGGTAAGACCCTCTACCCCACATCCCGGGGCATTGGTCTCTTTGAGCTGGTGCCTGAGCAACTGCGTTCGCCGGAGCTCACTGCCCGCTGGGAGCAGAGGCTGGCACGCATAGCCGAGGGCAGTGAAAAGAACACTGATTTCAGCCGGGATATCAGAAAGACTGCCCGGGGGCTGGTTGAGCAGGTTAAAAAAAGCACTGCCCAATTCCATCCTAAGAACCTGAGCTCAACTCCCTGCCCCCTCTGCGGTAAAATGATGATGGCGGCTAAGGACAAAAAGGGAAGAAAGCGGCTCGTCTGCCACTCCCTCGCTTGCGGATATGAGCAGAGTGAAAGCGATGGCCGCAGCCTTTCCCGCAGACCTTCAAAGAGAGAAAAAGCCATGACCACCAGGCTGGTTCAGAAGTACAGCGATCATTCGGCCGAGACCTCAACCTTTGGTGACCTGATTAAGGCTTCTATGGAGAGAAAAAAGGGGGCTGAGTGAGTTTAATTGTATGGCTGAAAAAATAAATTGGAGGCCACCCTGTATATACACCTCTATTCCAGGATCCTTCGCCTGGGAAACCATACGCCGGCGTAAGCCGGCAATAGTAAAAGAGGTGCTGGATAATAATACTTTAGCCAAAGCGGCCAGGGGGCAGCTGCAATCACTACAGGAGGAATTGCTCCTCCCGGGGACTGTGAGCAATCCCTTTGCTGAGTATGAATTCGATCCGGGGATGTTTGCGGCGGAGGAAATTGAAGCCTGGCAGGGTGAGCTGAATGCTTATGCGGGACGCAGCTGGCTGGACCTTCCCTGGTATTTTGCCGAGAGTTTATTCTATTTGAAGCTCCTCTTTGCCTTCGGTTACTATAGGCACGGTTCTTCAACCTTTGAAAAGGATCCCTTTGCTCCCATTAAAACACGGGAACTTATCATGGATGGAGGGGGCAAAGATATGGCCGCCCGTGTAATGAACCAGTTGAAAAACACTGCCGCGGAAGAGGCTCTGCAGCATCTGCTCTATTATTCCCTCTGGGGTAATAGGATGGATCTGAGTTACCGGCAGGTAGCGGATGAGTACAGGGAAAGAGAAGTTGCCCGGGAAAGGAAATTATTGCTGATCGATGATTCTCAAGCCCTGGCAAAAACATTGAAAAACGCCGGAAATATGGAGATAGTCCTGGACAACAGCGGTTCCGAACTGATCTGTGATCTGCTGCTGGTTTCCAGCTTGCTGCGGCAGCGATCCAACTTGAAAGTAACCCTGCATGCCAAGAAACGCCCTTGCTATGTATCGGATGCTCTAAAGAGTGATGTTCTGCAGGCTGTTGAGATTTTAATCGGCCACACGGATATCAGGGTTGCGGCTGAGGGCAAAAACCTAAAGCAGGCTTTTGAGGCAAAGAGTCTCCGGCTTGAGGAGCATTTCTTCTGGAATGGGCCCCTTCATTTTATTGATCTGCCACTGGAAGTAATAGAGCATTTTTCCGCTGCTGACCTGGTGATCTTTAAAGGGGATGCCAATTACAGACGGCTGCTCTCAGATCGCAGCTGGGATCCATTCTGCAGTATGGCGGAGATTACCGACTATTTCCCGGCCCCCCTGGCAGTACTGCGGACCATGAAAAGCGACATTGTAGTCGGTTTGAATAAGGGCCAGGTTGAGTCCCTTGAGGCTGAGGATCCGGAATGGAAAATAAATGGTAGAAGAGGGATCATTCAATTTGTTCCTTGAACATTTCCCATAGCAGTCTTCGACTGCCCTAAAGGACT
This sequence comes from Spirochaetales bacterium, assembly GCA_030604195.1. Taxonomy (GTDB): domain Bacteria; phylum Spirochaetota; class Spirochaetia; order SZUA-6; family DRHE01; genus DRHE01. Next base: position 45,609 of record JAUVWI010000014.1, on the reverse strand, counting down.
TCCTCCGGTCGCAATGGACTTAAAATTTCATGCTATAATAACAAGATTTTGAGCTATCATAGCATAAATATTCTTGCTATCCGGATATTCCTATGATATAAGGTAAATTAACAGTTACTCTGTAGTGGCTGGGAGGTTATCGATAATTGCCGCTCCTCAAGTACAAGGATGAAATGAGGCTCGCGAAGTGGATGACAGGGAATCCCGCAACCGTTGACACCAGTGCAACGCTGGCTGAGAGTGTCCGGGTAATGGCCCTCAGGAACATCGGCGCTGTTCTTGTTGTGAATGGAGACGGACTGGCGGGTATCTTTACGGAGCGGGATCTTCTCAAAGTTCTGGCCGTGGATGCTGCTGACGTTTTAGAGCAACCCGTTTCGTCGTTCATGACTGCGAATCCTATCTGCGCTAAGGCGGATGAGGATTACAACGATGTGTATATGAAGATGAAGGTCAACAACATCAGGCACATCCCGGTCCTTGATGGGGAGCAGCCAGTCGGTATTGTTTCCATTCGTGATCTTACCCATTTATACCAGAACAAGCTGGAGTCCGATTTCCAGGGCGCCAGGAAACAGCTCGAAAGGCTCAGAGAGCTCCTGGGCGAGTCCGATGCCAGTAGAGTATTGACCCTGCTGAAGGAGATAGAGCGGTACAGGGAGCTGAGCCTCACGGATGAGCTTACCGGGTTGTTTAACAAGCGTTACTTCATGGACAGGCTAAAAGAGGAAGTGGCGCGCGCCAGGCGAAACAAACAGTGCCTCTCTTTAATATTCTGCGACATAGATCACTTCAAAAAAATCAACGATACCTATGGCCACAGCGTGGGCGATCTGGTACTCATGGAAATCGGCGGCATCCTTGCGGGCCAGATAGACGAGCTGAACGTAATCTCCAGGTTGCGCAAATCTGACATTGTGGCGCGCTATGGCGGCGAGGAGTTTGTGGTAATCCTGCCGGAGACGGATGAGAGCGGTGGGTTCCTGGTTGCCGAGAAAATGAGGAATGCAATTGAGAAGCACATATTCCGGATAGAGAAAAGTGAGGTAAAGCTTACCATGAGCTTTGGGGTAGCTGATCTGTATCTCGAAAGTGGTGATTTCAAGGAGTTGATCAGCCGCGCGGATGAGGCCATGTATCTTGCAAAGAGCAGCGGCCGGAATTGTGTGAAAATCTATTCTCTGGGCGGCTGAAAGGCCAACTCCTAAAAGTGTGATGCCGATGTTTTTATCAGCCATGGTATATGCGATGAGTGCGCAAAAAAATTATATCCGGATCTGATGTCAAAAAACGAATAGAGAATTAACAACTGATTTTTTACCGGTAGATCATCCGCTGGCACACAAAAAATTGAAAAACAGGTGGATTATCATTGGTTAGTTGTTATGGGTAGAAGGCTTGTTGTGAAAAGTATCTTTATCTTATCATTCTTTATCCCATTGATTCTTTTGGCTGGATGCGGAAGCCGGATTAATATATTTTCAAGTGATAACATTATACTTTGGTCAGACCACTGGGGTACAGATAAAAACGATATCGGGAACGATACGGCTACAGACAGTATTGGAAACGCATACGTAACAGGCGTCACCCTTGGCAGCCTCGATGATAACAAATCTGCAGGCGAATGGGATATATTTCTTTCAAAGCATGATCCGTCAGGAATCAGGAAATGGACTCGCCAATGGGGCACCTCTGGCAGAGATGAAGGTAAGGGAATTGCTATCGACCATACGGGTAATATTTATGTTACCGGGCGGACATCCGGCAGGCTTGACGGCAGTACATTTTTTGGAAGCTCTGACATATTTGTTACCAAATACAACTGCCTGGGAGTAAAGCAATGGACCATACAATGGGGAACAGATGCTTTTGACTGCGGACAGGACATTACAATAAATAGTTCAGGAGATATAGTAGTTACCGGTTATACGGAAGGAAACCTTGACGGCAGAGAGAACAAAGGCAAAGCAGATATTTTTCTATCAAAATTCAATTCTTCAGGAATTAAACTATGGACCGTTTTGGCAGGAACAGATAGTTCTGAATGGGGAACCTCTGCTGCTACGGACAAATCAGGTAACATATTCATAACAGGATGGACAAAGGGTAATCTGAAGGGTAATACATCTGCCGGAAGTACTGATATTTTTCTTATAAAGTACGATTCTGCCGGAAATATAATATGGACAAGACAATGGGGCACAGAAGGTAACGATGAAGGGAACAGTATAGCTATTGACAGTTCAGAGATGATTTATGTAACAGGACGGGCAAATGGTGAGCTTGACGGAAATAAGCGACTCGGGAGGGATGATATCTTTCTTACAAAGTACAGCTCATCAGGAATCAAGAAATGGACAAAACAATGGGGCACAGAAAATATTGATAAAGGCTATGGTGTTGTAACAGATAGCTCGGATAACATCTATGTAACAGGTCATACCTGGAGCAAATTCAAACATAATATAAATTCAGGAAACAGCGATTTTTTTCTCACTAAGTTTGACCTAAAAGGGAAACTGCTTTGGACCAGACAGTTTGGAACAGCAGGTTTTGATTGGGCATGGGGTATAGCCATAGACAATTCAGGCAGTCTATATATTACCGGTGATACATCCTGCGACCTCAACGGGAAAAAGAATTTGGGAGATAATCGCAATATTTATCTTGCAAAATGGGTAATTAATAAATAATAGGTTAAGGCAATTATCGACACAAAAGCCTGCGGCCGGTAAAGCGAGCCGGCAGATTGCCGAACCACTTTCCAACAACCCCTTGCTTTTTAATCCATTCTGTTATAAGTCTATCTATTATGCTATTACCTTTAGAATCTTGCGTGTTCAGCACAAAACATTATCAAGTCCAACGCCCGAATATATTATTTGGTGCTTCTATTTTTAGAGCTTTGGTCCCGGCTGTGAGCTGCGTTGGGAAAAAATATATCATTTTTGTTATCATGACCCTATTCATTCTCCAGACTGGAAATCTCTTTTCTGACATAAACAGTAGTGTGGTGAAGCTGCTCTCCTCACTTACCCGCCAGTACCTGGAGGCGGAGCAGGAAATTTTCTTCAAGAAGCCGCTGGCCGTGATTCCCTTTGTAGACTCGAGCCCGGCCTCCAGGGAGCATGAAATAGGAGCAGTAGTGGGAGAGCTGATAAGCAAGGAAATTTTCCGCTCCACCTATTTTATCTTAACCGAGAGGAAGAACCTGGATAAGATACTGAAAGAGATAGAACTCTCCCTGTCGGATATTGCCTCGGGCGAGTCATCCGTTAAGGTGGGTGAGGTTATGGGGGCTGAGATCCTGCTTGCAGGAAGCATTACCGAAGCGGGTGATAATTTTATCCTCAACGGCAGGCTTATCGATGTGGAGAGCGGTGTGGTAATAGGAGCGGAGTCAGTTCCCGTACCCAGGAGCGAATTGATAGCAGCGGCTGAGACCATGTACAGTTATGTTGCGACCCAGGGGCTTGGCTTTTTCGGCCGGGCAGGGGTGGATTTTCCCGTTGCCGGCATTGACTGGCTGGATAAACTGAAGGAATCCGCGGCTCTTTTGGATTTCAGCAGCGGGGTTTCCTACCGCCCCTACAGGTTCCTGCAGCTCTGCGCTTCATTACACTCAGTCTGGACTGAATTCCAGATGGGTGAGTTTGATCCGTCTGCCGCGGATTATGATAATACAGATTTATTGACAACATATTTTACAGTAGCGAGTCCGGGAAACACAGATTTTCCCAGCTATGGGTTCGAATACTCACAGAAGTATCTCGATATCCAGGCCCTCTATGTGCTTAACCCGGTCAGGCAGCTTGCCCTTTCCTTTGGCGGCGGCGGCCTCATCGGCCTGTGGAACAACTATATCAAGATGAACAATTTCCCGGTTTATATAGGGCTTTATGATGATAATGGAGTACCATTTCCGGGACCAACTCTTGGTACCTCCGACCCCACAGTGTACTTAAGAAAAGACGTAGTAATCAATTCCGGCAATGGCCTGCTGCTGGGCCTGCTGGCAACCTTTAAGATGGAGTATTTCCTCTCGCCGAGGATCCTGCTCTTTCTTACCGGCCAGTATAAGAAGCTCTTTGCCGGCGACGCCTACCGCTATACCCTGGGCGGTGTAACCTGCGGTACGGGGGCAGATGATGATTTTGTGGAGCTAAGCGGCTGGATTCCCGGTAAAACCCCTTACGGCGATTCATTGGAATTTGATATGGCTACCATAGGGTTTAATCTGGGGGTCTCCATATCCTTTTAATACGTTTGGTTGAAAACTTGAAGAATATTTAAGCAGCATAATGCAAAACTTCTACTTCAACGCCCTTTTTTATTTCGTTCTTTATAGTTTTTAGAAGCCTATATCAAATATTTAAATAATACAAATAAGCAACCGGAATCAGCGTACCCGATTGGCATGGACGTCGGTGAGGCAGAAATCAGAGGATTTGGCCCGGCTAAAACAATTATCCAGGATGGTAATGCCCCTGGAATGGCTTTGGATCGGGTATTCTTTGTTGAAGAATCAGGGGATGTTTTTATACAAATGGTTTGGCTGATATAGGAGCCTTTGAGTTTTAAAGTGTTATGGTATTCTTCATTTTGGTCGGGTAAGCAGGGGGCGTTGCCGTCCCACACGCCCCAGGGCGCATGGGGAATTTCTAAAAGAAGTCCTGTTTTTTACCTGGAATTTTGCTATATTGAATATATAGAAATAGTTCAGGAGAACTCATGTCTCAATTAATTCCAAAAGGAAGACCTCTATCAGAACAAAAAAATATTGCCGAGGAACTCTTATCTGAAGCCTATGCCAGAGATTTTATTACCATGGAAGAATTTGAAAAGCGCATATCAGTAGTACATGCAGCGGGATCCAATAGAGATGTGCAGGCCGAGCTTGAGGATCTTCCGGAAGCCCTGATTGTCCAGACATCGAATGACAATACTCAGTTAGCAGCCAAAGAAGTAAAAATCAATCTTGTTCTGTCCAGTAAAACTCTCAGAGGATCCAAATTAAAGTCCAGAAATATGAAATCAAAATTAATTCTGGCAGAACAAAAACTGGATTATTCCAAAACTCTGCTTGACCCGGGAAAATACTACATAGATGCAACCATAATACTCAGTACTTTGTTAATTATCGTTCCTGAAAATTATGCAGTCAGCATAGAAATGGGTTCAGTTTTATCAGAAATAAGAGAGCATGATACAAAATTTCCCGGTATTGGTGTACCGGAAATAGTTGTCCGTGGAAAAGTTATTTTAGGTGAAGTTAAGGTAAAAAAGAAGGGCAGTGGCTTTATAGATAAAATTAAAAAATTACTTGATGAATAGTTTTTATCATTATGAATAGAAAAACAATAGATGTTACGGGATGGACGGGAAATCAAGGAAATAAGTGAAAACTCAAGGATTTTGCAGTCAGGAATGAAAAAAAATATGAGCAATCCACTTTGCGGTACATCGTCAAAAGGTTTCGGACACCTGCAGCCATTTGAAAGGTGTCCAGCAATATCTTAAGGTTGGGGCTGCCCACCTCTTTAATGTAAGCCACCGCTTCAGCAGCAGTATTCATAAGGAACTGCTCAAAGCGGTTTACAACTTCCACGTTATAGATAAGTCCCAGATCCTCGGCCTTTTTTATAGCTTCCTTCATAGAGGATACGCTCCATTCCCATGCTTGCTGTTTGGTTACTCCACGGCCTTCAAAGGATCCGGGCCAGTTGGAGTAGATAATGCCGGACAACCGGTCAATTTTGCACTCCACCATAGCATCACCGATACGATTCAGGTGATTAATACCTGCCTGGCGGACAGCGATATCGGAAGAAGCGAGATCCGAAGAGGGCGGTAGACCGATACAGCAGCTCATGTGGATTCCCGTTTTTGCAGCCGCATCATTAAGACGCTTTTTTTCATCCGCCCCCATGGTGGCGATGGTTCCGGCATTGATCTCCAGAACATCAAACCCCAACTCTTTTACTTTGTAGATATAGGGCACAAAATCCGCGTCCCAGTCATGGATCCAGTAGGCATAGTAGATTCCAACCTTATTCATTCAGATTTTCTCCTCTATTTAATGCTTTATAGTGAAGATCTGTTTTTACGGTTCACAAATAAACAGATTAGCGCATTTTCTAATTGCAAATATTCCATAGGACTTCAGGTTTGTCTTAATAGTGAGTTTCGGCTATCATGGGAAAAAACATCAAAGAGTTTCTCATAGGTCGTTTTAAATATACTGTAATATCTTCTATCCATTTTGCCCATTGCTTTACCTTTAATTCACTAATAATCCTTGAGGATTTCAAAAGTCGGTGAATGGTGTGTGCATCGGTGGAAAAACACTTATATCTATCTTGATTGGTCAAGTTAATATCTAACTAAAAGACCTATCATGTGATCTTTGGAATAGAAAGCTTTTTACATATTTTCTGCGCTAGGCGATTTGAAATCTCACTGTGTCGGGGGACAGCCTCAACAACTCCAGTAAGAGGATTCTTCCACAGCGAATGAGATCTTCCTTCTCTCTTGAGATAACACCCATATCTCCGTAGGTGCTTCAGAAGGTTTTCGCGCTTCATGAAATCGTGATAGTTTCTCTCTTGGCATCAGCCGGAACTCCTCGAAGAGCATCTTCCCTGCGATCTTCTAGTATCAGTGAGATCGCTTCAGCGAGACTCTTCTTACATTCCTCAACGGTTCTTCCTTGCCCGTTTGCTCCTGGTATTTCTGGGCAATAGCCTATATACCATTCCTCATCTTTTTCGATAACAGCAGTGAATTCATTATGCATTGTTCATTCCCCCAAAAATATGCTCCTGAAAGATATGTTCACAATAAAAAGTATATCATCTCTCCTCGGATTTATATACCTGCCTGTTAGAACATGGTTCTATATCCTCGATCATTACATTTTCAAATGCACCTAATGTCGCCCAATGGTGTGTGCATCGGTGGAAAACCGTTTATTTCCTATATTTCATCGCCCTTTAAAGGCTTTCTTTTCGGTATTTTGCTTAATATTTCTTCAACAGCCATATCAGAGACATTCTCCAACTTTACGTTTAGGATTTCCAAGGCTTCGTTATATGCAATCGTTTTAGTGAGGGTGTATAGAATATACTGATTGATACTTAGGCTATTTTTTTGTGCTTCTTTTTCAATTTTGCCACATAATTCGCCTGGTAATCTTAGATTAAACGTCGTTTTCATTTCAATCCTCCGCTTTTTATAAATTCTTCTGGTGTCATCGCTATTACGTTATATTGATCAAGTATTTTGCTTGGAAAATCTCTTCTATTGAAGGTTATTATAGAATTACATTGTTTCATCAATACAGGGCTTAAAAATACGAATAGTTGGGTTTTTCAATCAATAATGAAATTCGGATTAATGGTTCGGATGAGAAGGCTATAGAAAATCTGTCCCCCTTATCGATTAGTAGAGCTATTTCTGTGTTAATAATCGTGCTCGGGTATGATTCCAGCGCATAGATATAAACATAGCAATTATCCCTGCCGGTACAAATTTGCCAAGTACTTTTAACAGTACATTAAACGAACCGGGAATATAAAGCTTTTTCCTTCTTAGAGCCCTGTCTATTGTTTTCGAAGCAACGTATCCGACATTTCTCGTAGTGAGTCTGCCGAAGAAACCCTGACGTTCGATGCTCCTGATAACCTCCTCGTTAGAAGGCATCCCACCGGGGCATAAAGCTGTAACTGTAATATCATCCTTCTTAAGTTCTTCTCTTATTGCAAACGAAAAGTCAAGTATAAACCTTTTTGATGCGGCATATGTTGCCTTTACAGGCATAGGATAGTAAGCGGCTAAACTCGAGACATTTATTATTCGAAAGGTCCGGGCGTAATCCCTGTACCTGATAATTCTATTGGTCATTACTACCGTTGCATTTATATTGAGTCTAATTATCGTATCCAGTTCTTCTGTACTACGTTCGTTGAATATACCTTCATAATCCAGTCCTGCGACATTGATAAGAAAATGGAATTTGAGTTTATTCTCTTCGTGATGAATCATCTGTGAGATCGCAACTTTCATATAGAATGTGAATATTATACAGCCTGTTAATACCTTCTGCTAATTCTTCGAGAGTACTACTGTCCCTGTCTGTTAAAAACAGGTCCCAGTCTCTCTCTGCACATTCCAATGCAAATGCTTTTCCCAGGCCACCTGCCGCCCCTGTTATTAATGCGTAACTTTTCATACTGCTACCTCACTCTCTATTTTTATCACATTCTGTGTACCTTTTAAGTTTGGGTTTTCTGTTTCTGGGCCTTGCAGTGCAGTAAGCTCTCTCTGTCCGTCTATTCCGCACAATCGTTCCGATAATTCCCATAACCTTAAAGCAGCTGCTCCATCTTTAGAATATCTGCTGGGCTCTTTTGGCCTGCAATCTTTCCAGTAAATCCAATTCTTTTTGGTAAGATTGTCTCCTAAAGCATCTGAAGCAAGATAGGTTATTGTCTCTGCAGCCTGTTCAGGACTTATTCCGCTCTTTCTCCTCATTCCCCAGAACCATTTAACCAGTCCGCTTGTCCTCTTTTCTCCTATGCTGGTATTAACCAATCCGGGATCCACTGCGTATGCGTGGATATTAAGCTGCTCTGAAAATCTTCTGTTAAGTTCATAGCTAAAGAGCACATTTGCCAGTTTTGACTGTTTGTATGCATTTAAGCAGTTGTAGTGTTTTCTGTTCATAGGATCTTTCCAGTTTATCTTTGTATGGTAGTGGGAGCCGGAACTTACCGTGATAATCTTTCCTTTTTCTGAGGCTCGAAGCTCAGGCAAAAGCAGGTTTGTGAATAAAAACGGGGCTAGGTGGTTTACGGCAAACTGAAGCTCATAACCGTCCTCTGTTGCCCGATACCAGCCGGAGAAAGTTCCTGCATTGTTTATCAGCACGTCGATTTTCCCGCTGTACCTGCTGTCCACTATCGATGTAATCCTTGCAGCAGCATCGCGCACCTGTTTCTGTGACGATAGATCGGCTGCAAGATACGTCATGGCTTTGTTTTTTTCAGCAGCTTTTCTGCATGATTCCTGCGACCTTCCGATTCCTATTACAGCTGCTCCCATCTGTATAAATTTTTTTGCTGCTGCAAAACCTATTCCAGAGGTAATACCTGTTATTACAATTACTCTGCTCATAATATTATCCTCCTATTCTGTTGATTTTTCTTTCAAATTTTCTGTTAGATTGATTATTACCGCGCCGTTATTACTTTTAATGTATATAGTGCCTTTTCCTTTAGTTCGATAATGCAGGGTATTATCTTTAAGCACCCTATTATCTAAAACTATCTTTCCGGGCTGAGCTATCGCCGAAATATTATAATTATCCGCAATTTGCTGTGTAAGCTCTACTGTTCCGCCCTTTGTGGTTATTGTTATAGTATCTACAGTGTTTTTTTCCGGAATTCCAACTGCAACAGAGGTCATTCCTTCGTGACGCGATACAAACTGCATATAGGGAAGCCTTCCGTTTGGTTTTTCTGCAAAGCTTAAATTTGACTCTTCCTTTTTTACGTTTCCTTTCATCCAGTCAGGCTGCTGATACAATATTGTAACTTGGTCTGAGGATGTTTTTTTAAGAATAACTTTTGAATTAAGGGCTGCAATAGAGATTGTTTTTACCTCATCTGCGGGAAAGTGCATTTCCTTTTCTGTATAGTTCGAAGGCATTTTACTGTTCCAGATCGAGAAATACCTTGTGGGTAAACCGGATGGAATAAGCATAACGACTCCGATAAGGAATATAATTAAAAAGGCTGACAGTACTTTTTTACCTTTCCTCACTTTTCCTGTTGCATATATTCGGGATTCGGTCTGCCTTGTTTTTGTAATTCTGCCTCTGTTTAGGAATTTTCTTAATAATTTCATTGTGTGTATTGTAATGAAGTTTGCAATCCTCCAGGTTAAAAATCCGAAAGTACCGAATACTGCAGCGGAAATAAGCGCCAGTCCTGCCATACCGATTATAGACCATTCATATTGGGGATTGATCTGTCGTACTGCATATACGGAGAAGAAAACTCCGCCCGCAATTGCAATATACGAGGCTATTGCGAGTATATAGAGAAGATATGAAGTTACAATTGGGACAATCCCTCCCAGTACAACCGATACCTTTAAAGCTGGAATACCCACTATACTATTCATTAATCTCAGAGGGCCGGGCTTATCTTCTGTTTTTTGGATGTTGTGTTCTGCTTTAATTGTTTTAATTGTCTGTTCTGGACTTCCCAATCTATTAAGTATTTGATTTTCGGGAAGGCCCTGTTCCAGGGCATCCTCTATAAATTCTTCGTAGTAACTTACCGCGTCGTCGATATCTACAGGCGTCCAGCCCTGCAGGGCTTCCCGAATTTTCTTAAGGTAATCATTATGTATTTTTGTCATTCTTTTTAAGCTCCTTTTATAATAGTTTCTATTATTTTGCGCAGTTCAGCTAAGTCCCTGATACGTTTATCCAAATGGGCTTTACCCTGTTCTGTGATACTGTAGTATTTTCGCAGACGCCCATTGTGCTCCACCGAATATGTTGTGAGCAGTCCCTGTCCTTTTAGCCTGCGAAGTATCGGATACAGAGCGGTTTCTGCAATGCGGACAATCCGGTTAATCAGCTCCGAGAGTTTATAGCCGTAGAGGTCTTCCTTTTTGAGGATTGATAGAACTAGTACGTCGAGTATTCCTTTTTTAAGCTGTATATCCATATTATTACCTTTCGTATAATATTATACAATGAACAGTATTGATTGTCAAGTAATATTTCAAGATATATAAAAAAGTTTCTAAAATAATTTTTTATTACAATATGCCGAAGTGTAGGGGTTGCTGGATGATTCTTGTCTGGTATTCTAATAGGTACTATTGTGAGCTGCGGAATAGTTGTGAAAAGGGTTACAGAAGGCGGCGCTTTTGAGTTTGTAACGCTATGTGATGACGGGATTTTTCACAACAACACGCGGTGTTGTACTATTATTCACAGAGGTGTTTTCGCTAATGTAGAAATTGTAAGGGTGTTTTATCGTACTGCCATACCACCAGCCCTTCTTCTGCCATTACAAAGACTTCAACAGGTTTTTCACCTAGCATTTAGAAAGTAAGATCAGCGGTATGAGTCATTTTCAACGCCCTTTTTTATAATAATTGTACTATTACACTGAATACCATTTAAGAGGTTCAGGTATAATAATTTCACCCTTGAATGAAAGCCCGGCCTCGCTTTTCATGCTCTCCGGTGAAGCGCTTTCAGAAGCGCTGAAATGGCAGAGGAAAAGCTGTTTAACACCGGAACAGGCTGCATTCCGGCCGGCCTGGTATGCTGAGCTATGACCATCCTTTATAAGCTTCTTTATATTAATATTCGCTCCTGAAGCTTCGTGGATCAGGATACTGCAGCCCACAGAAGCCCGGCATATCTTTTCAATTGAGCTGGTATCTGAGGTATACAGAAGTGATGATGCATCTGCCGCTATTTTAACCATACTCGAAGGAATACTATGAGAACCGGGAAAAAGATTGATTTTAAAGGCATCACTCTGCAAGGTTTCTTTAAAATCCAGGGGGAATCTTATTTTTTCACCACTTAAGCCGAAACTAATGAGCAATTGCTCCGCTTTTTTCCTGGTAAAAGGATCTGAGAGAATGATCAGCGCCTTTGATCTTGCCATACAATATAAGCCATGGATTAGGGAGGGAAGGCCGTATAAATGATCCACGTGGGCATGGGTTAAAATTACAACATCAAGGTTGTCCGGGTTCTTGCCGGCGCGGAGGATGCTTTGCAGTGGGTTGCCTGAAGTGTCGACTAATATCAGGCCTTTACCGGTTGCGATAAGTAAAGAGGTATTGCCGCTTTCAGCGGCGGGAATAGCGCCGTAAGTTCCCAGGAATACTGTTTCCATGTTGAAAATGCCTCTTTTCCCTCACTCACTTAAGGCTTAAAGAAAAGCCTCTGGTCATGTGTTTGTAAACATAGCTTGAGAAGAACAATACCGGTAAAGTTGCCATAAGCCCGATACTCATCAGCTCGCCCCATAGAGTTTCATATTCAGTGATAAAATTTACTATGCGCAGGGGCAGGGTTAATAATCCGGGATTGCGAATGAATAACAGGGCAAAAAGGAATTCATCCCAGGCAACAATCACACTGAAAATGGCGGTTGCAACCAATCCGCCGCCTGCAAGAGGCAAAACTATAGCGGTTAAGGTTTTGAATTTCGATGCGCCGTCAAATTCGGCAGCTTGTTCATATTCTATGGGTATTGATCTTAGAAAGCCGAAAAGCATCCATATACAATAGGGAAGGGTATAAACCTGGTAAACTCCGACAAGGCCGATAAGTCTGTTTATCAGGTGAGCGCGGGTGAAGAGGGGAATTGCCAGAACAATCGGTGGCAGGATCTTTACAATTAATACCCAGATAAGAAAGATATAGTTCAGTTTAAAAGGGAACTTGAAGCGTACCAGGGCATAAGAGGCCAAAAAAGCCAGGGAGAGGGAGATCAGGGTTGAGAGGGTGGCCACAAAAAGACTGTTATAAAGATTGCCGAAGAATCCCCCTTTTAACACATTTGCGTAATTGGCAAATGATATTACCCTGGGGAAGAAAGTCGGCGTTGGCAGGATATTTTCTACAGGTCTTTTAAGTGAGGTAATAGCTATCCAGTAGACCGGGAACAATACCAGAACCAAAATCACTGCCAGCAGAATCCAGAATAAAACGCCCTTCCGCTCCATTGAAGTTCCGGTCATGAATTTTCCTCTCTCAAGATATTCCGGATATAGAAGAAAGCGATAACACCAATAACCAGCAGAATATATACAGAGGCGGTGGAAGCCCTGCCCAGGTTGAAATAGGTAAAGCCCTCACGGTACACGTAGTAAGAGAGGGTCTCGGTTGCATTTCCCGGACCTCCTTGAGTCAGTGCGTATACCTTGCCGAATATTCTGAAGGTGTCTATTGTTCTTAATAGAACTACAAGCATGATCTGGCTGAAGAGTATGGGAAAGGTTATATAGAGCAGGGTTTTACGATAATTGGCTCCATCTATACTGGCTGCTTCAAACACCTCTTTGGGAATTGAATTCAACCCTGCCTGAATGATAATAAAGGCGAATGGCGACCACTGCCAGATATCGACCAGTACTATTGAGAGCAGTGCAACATTCTGATTGATCAGCCAGCCAAAGGGCTTTAGACCGATCAATTTCAGCAGATAGTTCAATAGGCCGATATCGTAATGATAAAGTGTTTTCCAGACAGCGCAGATAACCATGGTTGATATCATCATTGGGAAAATCACCATGATCATAAAAACGCGCTTTCCCTTGAAATAGCCGTAAAAGAGCAGTGCCAGAAAAATACCGATAGCTGTTTCAGAGAAGGTTGCCAGGGTCGAGAATATCAGGGTGTTGGTAAAAGACCTCTGAAAGGTCCGGTCGTTAAAAATTCGTACAAAGTTTTTGAAGCCGAAAAAAGTTTTACTGTCGGACAAATAGTTATACTTATAGAATGAAAGGGAGAAGACATCGAATATGGGATAAACCGTTAGAAAGAGAATAACAATTACTGCGGGTAGAAAAATTATATAGTAGAAGCTCTTATTCTTGATGCCTTTGCTTATCATAGTCTGCTGCCTGTCAGTTTTTAAAAAGGAAGGGCAGCTTCCTGCTGCTTATGCTTTGCCAGTAACAGTAATAAAGGAAGCTGCCGCAATTAATATTATAAAAATTACTTCATCCCTACTCCAGGATTTCCTTCATCCTGGCATTTGCCTCTTTGAGCGCCTCTTCAGCACTGCTGGAGCCGATAAGGGCAAGCTGCAGATAGGTTCCAAATACATTCTCAAGTTCGCCCCACTTGGTAGTTCTCGGCCTGCCTACAGCATTCTTTAGAGCGGCTGCCTGAGTTGGGTACCATGGGTATTTACTGATAAGATCCGCCACAGGGTAAACGCTGTCCCTGGTGGGCGCAATACCGGCTTCGGAAGCCATCTTAATCTGCATTTCCTTTCCCGTTATATAGAGCAGGAAGTCAAAAGCAGTATCATGGTTCTTTGAGGCTTCAGGAATACCCAGAAGCCAAACGCCGATCAGGTGAATCAAGCGCCGGTGCATTACCCTCCAGCACTTTAGCGCTAAAGGCCCAGTAAATAGGAAGAAAACCAGCTACAATGGGATTTCCCTTTTCACCTCTGAAAACAACACCGAAAACATCTTTTTCGGATTCTGAGATCTTTCTTGCATCAACAAGCACATCGTCCCATTTAGCCGGTTTGCTCAAGCCCAGTTTGCTAAAAATATCTTTTCTATAGGCAAAGAGCTCAACATTACCTACATGGGGCAGAGCATAGAGGCTGCCGCCGGCGGTGTAGGGGTATCTGCCCAGCTTTACTGCCGTAGAGATCAGATCAGGATCAAGGCTCATACCCTTCTTTTTATAAAAGTCATCAAGGTTGGCAAGCCAGCCGGCTTTCTGGAATTGAGTGGCAATTGGATCATCGATCATGATGACATCATAGGTGCCGACATTGTTTTTCATATCAATCACCACTTTTTCATAGAGGCTGGCTCCCGGCAGCTTTAGAATATCGAAGCTGGTATCAGGGTGCATCTTCATATATTCGTCTGCGGCCATCTGCATTGCAGTGCCATAGCCGCCGTCCCTGCCGGCAATAGCTAATTTAACCGGTCCAGTTTCCTCCTGCCCTCTACAAAACTATTTGAGCCGGAAATAATTCACTGGAATTATGCGATTTTGAAAAGTCATTGTCGGGCGGATGCGTGAACAGTGGAATTTTGAAGAAGTAACATTGCATCCTTCCTTCTTATCCCTTCAACGTCTCAATAATTCCCTTGAAGCTCTCAAGACCGGCCTCGATGTTTTCGATTATTTCTGTTGCCAGCTCATCTGGATCAGGGAGATTGTCGAGATCAGTCAAACTTTTATCCTTAAGCCAGAAGATGTCGAGGCTTGTTTTATCCCTGGCAATGATTTCATTGTATGAAAACTTGCGCCAGCGTTCTTCGATATTTTTATCCGACCATGTTTCTTTACGCTTATGCCGGTTGGCTGGATTGTAGCAAGCAATAAATTCCTTTAGGTCATCAAATTTAAGAGTGTTCTTTTTGAGTGTAAAATGCATAATTGTTCTAAAATCGTAAATCCATACTTCCTTAGTCTGATGCGCTTTACTGGCCGGACGGTTGTCAAAGAAAATAACGTTTGCTTTCACACCCGGCTTATAGAATATCCCTGTAGGCAGGCGCAAGATAGTATGTAGATCCGTCGTTGCAAGTAGTTTTTTACGCACTGTCTCACCAGCGCCACCCTCAATATTGGAGAACTTCGGCAAATGGACGATTTGTTTCTT
The DNA here is from genome assembly GCA_030604195.1 of Spirochaetales bacterium. Taxonomy (GTDB): domain Bacteria; phylum Spirochaetota; class Spirochaetia; order SZUA-6; family DRHE01; genus DRHE01. Next base: position 30,202 of record JAUVWI010000014.1, on the reverse strand, counting down.
TTGCTCTATTCTGAAGCTGAGCCTTAATGGAAGCTTCCATGTTTTTAATATCCTTCTTCATATCATTGTTTCCAGTATTGGCTGAACAATTTTACTTACGCGGCAAATCTTTGCGTACTTCATAATATCTTGAGGAGCTACACCCTTCTCGGTAACCGCTATCTTAAGCGCATCTCTGGCAACATTTGCACCTATTCTATTTCTAAATTTAAAACAATCGGCAATTGTTTTTGCAAGGTTATAAATTCTAACCTTATGACCTTCAATTTTATGGGTTATTATTCCAGCTTCCCATGTTGAAGGAGCAAATTGATAGAACTTGACGGGGGGGTACTTGATCCAATTTGCATGGGTGCGTCTTGGAATAGCAATATCAACATGCTTTGGAATCTCGTTTGTCGCTTCGTGGAAAGCAAGTGCGGACAGAAGACAAATTACCCCTCTAGGCGTTTGAACCGAAACAGTCACAAGGTCTGGATAGGACTCAATAGAATATTTTATAAGACGATAAAGCCCCTGGCCAATTTTTTCAACCGCGCCTTCCCTTTCGATCGCTATAAGCGAATCAGGATGAAAGCCGGCCTTTAGAATAGCTGAAAAGCGAAGTATTCCACCATGGGTTTTAAAAAAGGCTATAAGTGCTTTGGCTTTTGCCGGCATACTTCCTCCGTATAAATTCTTGTCACTTGTTAATAAGTGTATATAATTTATACGGTTTTGTCAGTAGTTATTTTTAAGAGAGTTATAGAAATAATTGATATTTGTGCTGGACAGGCAACACCACAGATTCGGCAGCCATAGAGACCGATCTGAGAGTATAGTGTAACGACCTTTTCTTCTTTTCTCCCAATGGATTAGTATCATTTGCCTGGTTTCATCTATATCCCCAAGTTGCAGTGAAGCAGCCTCGCTGCCTCCAGTAAATCTACATAAAAGGCGAAGCCTCTTAAAAGAAAGCCTCTTAAAAAGAGATGTAGCTTTTTAAGCCATTCTTATTTATCGCCTTTGGTATAAGGCTCAGCCAGCATAGCCGGCGCATGCAGATGCCGGTGGCCCTTTTTTAACCCGCCGGCAAATAGCACAGCCAGGGTTGCCAGATATGGCATCATGCCAAGCAAATTAGGTGGAATACCAATTGGCTGCAGCATATACTGAAGCACAAAAATACAGCCAAAGAGGAAGGCGCCCAGAAAAGCCCTTAAGGGATTCCACAGGGCGAAGATTGTCAGGGCAATGACAATCCATCCTCGGCCGCCTGTTAAACCCTCGGTCCATGATTTGCTGTAGACTAAGGATAGATGAGCCCCGGCCATTCCGTTGAGAGCTCCGCCTATAAGCACACAAATATACCGTACTGCGGATACATTAATGCCTTGAGCCTCGGAAGCCGCCGGATTTTCTCCCACGGAGCGAATCTCGATTCCCCAGCGTGTGCGTGAAAGGAGTATCCAGAACAGCACTCCCAGGATCAGTGAGAGGTAGAAGAAGGGATCCTGGTCAAAGAGAATCTTACCGACTACCGGTATGTCGGCAAGGAGCGGAATCCTGATAGTTGCCATTTTCGCAGGCAGGGGTCTTCCTATAAAAGGCCGGCCGAACAGACTGCTTGATCCCAAACCAAGCATGGTCAGCGCCAGACCGGAAATTACCTGGTTAGCCTTAAGGCTTATGGATACAAAGGCATGAATGGACGAGATAAGGATTCCCGCTATGATGGCGGCTAACATACCCAGCCATGGACTGCCAGTTGTCATGGTGACTATAAAGCCGGCAACTGCACCGATGGCCATCATTCCCTCCACCCCAAGGTTCAGGACGCCGGAGCGCTCGGTAATGATTTCACCCAGGGTACCCAGCAGCAGGGGTGTTCCTGCAATCAGGGTACGGTTGAGCACAGAGATTAATATGGAGCCCAAAGCTATTTCCCCCTCTCAATGTTTAAAATGACCCTGTGACTGATGAAAAAATCTCCCATAATCAGGAAAAAAAGAAGGATGCCGTTGAAAACATTAACCGTGGCAGCAGGAAGGCCGAAGGATATCTGTATTGCATCTCCACCGACCATAATTCCGGCAAAGAACAGAGCGGAAACAATGGCGGCTATTGGATTAAGCTTGGCCAACCAGGCCACAATGATGGCTGTAAATCCGTAGCCTGATGAGATAGCCTGCGGATATGTCAGATGATGATGGATTCCAGCCACCTCCCCGACCCCGGCTAAGCCGGCCATGCCGCCGCTGATAAGCATCATAATCACGGTGTTCCGCATGAAATTAATACCCGCATATCTGGCGGCCTCCTTATTCTCTCCTATTACACGCAGCTCATAGCCGAATTTTGTTGAATAGACCAATATGAAAAGCAGTATAGAACCGAATACGGCAATAATGAGTGTAATATAGTGTATTCTTGATCCGGACAGCAGGGGAAGCGTTGCAGAAACAGGGAAGTCATCTGTATAGGGGAATCCCTGCTGCGTAGCGCCTTTCCATGGTCCTATGATAAGCAATGTGAGCAGCTCTGCGGCCACGTAATTGAGCATAAGGGTTGAGATCACTTCATTGATACCAAATCTCACCTTGAGCAGTGCCGGAAAAAACGCCCACACAGCACCGCCTATGAATCCTGCCAGAAACATCGCAGGAATTATGATCGCTCCCGGAAGCCGTGGTCCCCAGTTAAGGGCTATCCAGGTAGCACAGATAGCTCCCATGAGAAGCTGGCTCTCGGCCCCGATATTCCAGAAACGGGTACGGAATGCCAGGGTTAGGCCGGAGCCTATCAGGATAAGCGGAATGGCCTTGGTGATGGTTTCCTTGATACCGTAAATACTTCCAAAGGACCCGGAGATGATTTTCCAGAGCGCCAGGAAGGGATTAACCCTGCTTGCGGCGAACACTATGCCTACTGCGAAAAAACCGGCTATAAGCGAAAGAATGAGGACCTTGATCTGTAGTGAGGGGAGCGCATCAAGGCGTCTATCAATCCGGATATGTAACTTCATAACCTTGAGCCCGTCATCATAAGCCCGATCTCTTCAATATTAGCCGTCCTGGCGGTGAGGATTCCCATAATTTCTCCCTCAAACATTACTGCTATTCTATCGCTGAGCTCAAAAATCTCCTCTAAGTCTTCAGAAACCAGCAGTACGGCCACTCCCTTTCCCCGGCGCTTAAGAAGCTGTGTGCGTATATACTCCGTAGCACTCACATCGAGCCCATAGGTGGGATGCGCGGCAACTAAGAGAGAGGGCTCATCGGTGATTTCCCTACCCAGGATGAGCTTTTGAATATTCCCGCCGGAGAGATTCTTAACAGGTGTATTGATCGATGGCGCGGTTATTCTAAAATCCCGGACAATTCCCTCCGCATGGCTCTTAATAGACTGATAGTTGAGAAACAGGGTTTTAGAGAAGCGTTTATTATGATGCTGCTTTAAAACCGCATTTTCATAGATAGAGAGGTTGGGCACTATACCGAATTTGATTCTTTCTTCTGGCACATGTGATATACCCTGGTTGCAGACCGCCCTGGCGGATGTATTTATTATCTCTTTTCCGTTAATGAGAATTGAGCCGCCGGAGGCCTTTCTTAAGCCCGTTATTGCTTCTATTAGCTCATGCTGGCCATTGCCGGAAACACCGGCTATACCGAATATCTCATTTTGATATATCTTGAAAGAAACTCCCTTAACAGCCTTTTCTATACGGTCTCCGGGAACTGTCAGCCCCTTAACCTCTAAAATGAGTGGTCCCCGCTCGATATGCTCCTTTTCTAAATTAAAAATGATATCCCTGCCCACCATCATTCTTGCAAGCTTCCTCTTATCAATATCTTCCACAGAAGAAGCCCCCACGACCTCGCCGTTCCTGAGAACTAAAACCCGGTCACAGATCGAGAGAACCTCCTCTAATTTATGGCTGATAAAGACTACGGAATGGCCCTCACCGGCCATTCGGCGGAGTATGGAAAACAGTTCCTCCGATTCCTGAGGGGTCAGGACCGAGGTAGGTTCGTCCAGGATAAGCAGGTCGGCTCCCCTTAAGAGAGCCATCACGATCTCAACACGCTGCTGCTCCCCGGCGGAGAGCTGCCATATCTTCTCCTGGGTATTAACTTTTAGTCCATATCTACGGCTGAAATCTTCTATTTTTTTTGCCACGTACCTGGCAGGATAGAAGAAGGGCGCCCCTTCAAAACCCAGGGCAATATTTTCGGCAACAGTATGATTCTCTACAAGCATGAAATGTTGATGTACCATGCCTATGCCCCTCTGGATCGCATCCCTGGGAGAATGAAGGCGGACCGTCTCTCCATTGATCCTGATCTCCCCCTGGTCTGCCTGAATAAGACTGTAGAGGATATTCATAAGCGTGGTCTTGCCTGCGCCGTTTTCACCCAACAGGCCCACTATCTCGCCGGATTCAATACTGAAGCTCACATTATGATTTGCCCGGGTGGTATGAAAGTGTTTGGAGATTCCCACCATCTCAAGTTTCTCAATCTTTTTCAATAAAGTCTCCAGGAAGCACTTTACTAGACTAAAAAGCCTTTTGCAATGCCGCAGGTGCAAAGCCCTGCAGTATATTAAAAAAAAGGAGCCCGCATTTACAGCGGGCTCCTCTTAAGATGATATTCGCAGTTACCTTATTTAGGAACGTCTCCCACTATATTATCCACATAGTAGTCAATGCTTAAAAGCTCTCCTTTGCTTGCCTTAACACCGGATGGGATTCTCTCCTTGCCCTTATTATCCGAGATAGGCCCGACAAATGGGTCGAAGACATCCGTTCCCTGGATCATCTGGTCAAGACGCTTCATAACCAGATCGTAAACATTGATCTTTCCCAGATCAGAGACACCAACAGTTACGGCTTTAAGCTCATCTACAAACTTGGGATTTACCTTATTATCCAGGCTGCCTCCCAAAAGGGCGGCATTCTCACCAGCCAGCCACCAGAGGTCCTCGTTACTCCACGTGCCGTCATAGATATCTTTCAGGATCTTTTCGTACATCACGCCCCAGTCCACAAGCTGACCGGATACTACAGAATCAACACCGAATTCATGCATCGGGCTGTAGTGGCTAAAAGTATAGACCGGCTTGCCCTTCTCCGTGTGTTCCTGGCCTACCTCAATTACACTCGGTGAATCCTCGGTAAAGGCTATGGCATCACAGCCGCTTGCAACTAAGGCTTCCGCGGCTTCTCTTGCTTTAGCCGGATCATACCAGGAAAAGATCCAGCGTACATGGACTTTCGCATCGGGGTTGGCATCCTTAGCACCTAAGGCAAAGGCATTGATATGTCTGACTACTTCAGGAATGGGAAAAGCGCCTACGTAACCGACCTTGTTGCTCTTGGTGAGGGCTCCGGCCATCAGGCCGTTTAAATAGTACATCTGATAGAGCTCTGCGAAGTAGGTTCCCACATTCTCAGAATTCTTGAAACCCGAACAGTGCATAAAGAGCTTGTCGGGGTACTTCTCTCCCGCTTTGACAGTATCATCCATATAACCGAAGCTTGTTGTAAACACTACATCGCACTTTTCCTCAACGATAAACCTGTCTACAATTCTGGCGGAATCCGCTTCGGGCACAGACTCAACAAATAGGGTCTCAAGCCAGGGGAATTTTCCTTCTGCAATATTCCTGCCCACATCATGAGCGTGGGACCATCCGTAGTCTCCAATAGGCCCGACGTAGATGAACCCGGCTTTAACTTTTTTTTCCGGTACAGGCTCTGCTTTCTTCTTACATCCAACCATCACCACGACAGTCGCTAATAGCATTACCAGCATAACGGAAATAATGATTTTTGTGAGTTTCATTGCTCCCTCCTATATTTAACAGATTATTCAGATATCCTACGTTAATGCGCTCATTGAAGCCTGTCAAGAGAATGTAGAACTAATAAATGATTCCCCTTATTTTTTTATTTGACATGGGTCTGATCGGATGTGAATCAGCCCGGATGTCTCTTGGGATCTGATAAATTTTCAAGAGGTTGAGTATTTGCTTTTTTCCGGATGAAAATCACAAACCGGTAAAAAACCTTTTAAGGGATAAGCTGTTTAATGTCATCTACAGGCACAGACGAAAGAAAATAATGCGTGAATATTACCCGGAACTGAATAAAACGGAAAACGTAATCCTCACTGTATATTCGGCTATTTAAGGACAAGGGAACTATCTGCAGCTATATATCAATTTCTTACCGAAAAAGATCCGATCCTGGACAGGATTAAACGATTTATTTTTTAAGGATAAGACTTTTCATTCTAAATTGCAGAGGTCTTAGCAAACCGCCACCCTTAACAGCTGCCATTTTCAGCGATGTGATAATGACGGAAAGAGATCTCTTAATTTTCAAAGGGGCAGGGATACCCGTTTCCCGGTGTTTGCACTCTGGTAGATGGCCAGGATAATTTCTACTGCTTTGCGCCCCTCTTTACCCTCCGCCATACTCGACCGCCCTGAGTCGAGGCAGGCCACGAATTCCTCAAACTGCCACTGATGGGGCTTGAAGCTTATAGCTGCCGGATCTGCCGCGCCGCCGCCTGAATCGGTCCTTGCGGCATACTTCTTTCTGATGGCCTCATCCTGTTCTTTTTCCTCGGCAAAACTCCAGTATTTCAAATCCGCTTCTTCCATGACCGCGCTTCCTTTAGTGCCGCAGATTTCGATTTTCTTCAGGAATCCCGGGTAAGCCGCGGTAGAGCCTTCAATAACCCCCAGAGCGCCGCTTTCAAATTCCAGGGCTGCCACTGCCGCGTCTTCAACCTCGATGCGCTGGTGTCCAAGAGTACCGGTGTAAGCCTGCACTGAAACCACCGGACCCATCAGCCACAGCAGCAGGTCAATTGCGTGGATTGACTGGTTCATCAGCGCGCCGCCGCCGTCCAGTGCCTTAGTCCCATGCCAGCCGCCGTTATCGTAATACTCCTGGGTACGGTACCACTTCACATAGGCGCCTCCCAGCACCACCCTGCCGAAGCGGCCTTCGGCCAGGGCATCTTTAATAACCCCTGCTGCCTCATGGAAACGGGAGGGAAAGACTGTCGCCAACCGGGTCCCTTTATTCTGTGCAGCCCTGATTATCTTATCACAGCGCTCCAGTGTGACTTCCAGGGGCTTTTCCACTATCAGATGCTTACCCCCTTCAATTATTTTGAGACTGGGCTCAAGATGGCTGCCCGAGGGAGTACAGACAGTCACAATATTCAAGCCCGGATGGGCCAGGAAATCTTCCATTGAAGAATAGCCGGTACAGCCGTATTTGTGCGCAAAAGCATCGGCCTTCTCTTGAGAGCGTGACAGGCAGGCTACAACCTCGCCATTGTTCATGGCCTCTATTGCCTTAGCATGAAAATCTGCTATCAGGCCAAGTCCTACAATTCCAAATCCATAGCTCATTATTAATACTCCTTAAAGGGAAAGAATACGCAGGCCTCCCGGCTCAAGGCCGGCTTTCCCGCTGCTGGTTTGCAGCTGCATCTGCCATAATTTCCAGCAAGTGTTGTCGTTCTTATAACTGTTTTAACCAATATGCAACCTCCTGTCAATCTATAGGTAAACCCACCCTGCTGCCGGATGAAATAATCATTCATAATGCCACTGCCTTTGCAGCAGGACATATCTTATGGTAAGGTGGCTCTATGAGGTATTCATGTTACTCCTGCGGGAAAAAGTACCCGTTAACTGAAAAAATATTCCGTTGTAGCTGCGGCAGTTTTCTGGAGATAGAAAACAGTGATATGTTTCCGGAAAAAGCTCTGGAAAATAGCGACCGGACTATATGGCGCTACAGGGAGGCATTCGGCCTTCCCCGGGATCTTGTTCCGGTCTCCCTGGGAGAGGGCCATTCGCCACTGATAAAAAAGAAAATCGATGGAACCGACCTCTATCTAAAGCTTGATTTTCTGCAGCCCACCGGCTCTTTCAAGGACAGGGGAGCCAGTTTATTGATAAGTCTGGTAAAGCACCTGGGCATTACTGTGGTTATTGAGGACTCTTCGGGCAATGCGGGAGCCGCAATAGCCGCCTATTCGGCAGCAGCAAATATCAACTGCAGGGTTTTTGTTCCCGGATATACTCCGGATGGGAAACTGATGCAGATGAAATTCTACAATGCTGAGGTGGTAAAAATACCGGGTAAAAGGCAGGATGCGAATGATGCTGCAATTGAAGCCTCCGGCAACACCTATTATGCCAGTCATCTCTGGAATCCGATTTTTCCGCTGGGATTCAAATCCACAGCATACGAGCTCTGGGAGGATTTAGGCAGAAAACTGCCGGCTTTGGTAATCATTCCTCTGGGAAGCGGGGGGAACGTTGAGGGTATATACCTGGGTTTCAAATCTCTGATTCAGGCAGGCTTGGCCCACCGGATGCCCTGGTTGATTGGGATCCAGGCTGAAAAATGCTCCCCGATCCATACCGCTTTTATTCATGGGCTGGATGATTCGGCTGAGATAGAAGTGGAAACAACAGTTGCTGAAGGCATAGCTGTACAGAGACCGCCCCGTGCAAAGGCTGTACTTAAAGCGCTCAGAGAATGCGGGGGTTTTACCTTAAGTGTCAGCGAAGAGGAAATATTGTCAGCCGCAAGGAGCCTTTTTTCGATTGGCATCTTTGCAGAACCAACTTCGGCTGCAGCTCTGGCCGGCTGGAGAAAGCTTAAGCCCCATGATAAAAGGGATGCGGTTCTTATATTAACGGGCAGCGGTTTAAAGGAGACTAACAAGCTCAGCAAAATTTTCACCGCATAAAGCCGGCTGGTTCCCAATTTTCACCAGCGTTTTTTTAAGGACCAATACCGGCCAGGCTGAGGGTGGCGGCGATTTTTGCATTGGCGGGAAAAAGTGCCGCAATCAGGAGGCCGATTTGGCAATACGAGAGATCCAGGCAGAGGAAATTACTAAAGCGGTTCGAAGGCTGTGCATAGAAGCTAATACCATATTGGGTAAAGATATAATAGACGGCTATCGAAGCGGGCTAAAAATGGAAAAATCCCCGGTAGGCAAAGATATTTTCCGGCAATTGCTGGAGAATGCTGAAATCGCTGAAAGGAAATCCATTCCACTATGTCAGGACACAGGGTTAGCCGTGGTATTTGTGGAAATAGGCCAGGATGTTCATATTACCGGAGGTGATATAAACCAGGCCATTAATGATGGTGTGCGCCAGGGGTATCGAGATGGATTTTTACGGGCATCATCCCGTGACCCGATTACCGGGAAAAACACCGGAGATAATACTCCTGCCATAATACATGTTGAAATAGTCTCCGGTAAGAACTTGAAGCTGATAGTAATGCCTAAAGGTTTTGGCAGCGAGAATATGAGCCGGGTTGTATTATTTGCTCCCGCTGTCGGGATCGAAGGATTAAAAAAATTTGTTGTGCAGAGAGTAAAGGAAGCGGGATCAAATCCCTGCCCTCCCATAATAGTCGGAGTTGGTATCGGAGGCACTTTTGAGAAAGCCGCTATAATTGCAAAAAAGGCTTTGCTCCGTCCCCTGACTGAAAGACATCCGGATCCTGTTGTTTCTCAGCTCGAAGTTGAGCTGCTCGAAGAGATCAACAAGCTTGGCATCGGCCCCCAGGGGCTGGGAGGAACAGTTACTGCCCTGGATGTTCATATTGAAACCTTTCCCACCCACATCGGCAGCCTTCCGGTAGCTGTAAATATCCAATGCCACTGCGCAAGGCATAAAACAGTAATATTTTAAGATATTATCAACAAAAGGAGCCTGGAAATGGAAAGGATAATTTCCATAGAAACCCCACTCACTGATGAACTGATCGAAAGCCTCAAATCAGGCGACAGGGTATTAATCAGTGGAATAATTTATTCGGCCAGGGACGCGGCTCATAAACGCCTTGTTGAGCTGATTGAGAAGGGGGAGAAACTCCCCTTTGATATAAAAGGGCAAATTATATATTACGTCGGACCCACGCCGGCTAGACCCGGTCAGGTCATAGGCTCGGCAGGACCAACCACGAGTTGCCGGATGGACCCCTGCACGCCGGCCCTTCTGCAAATAGGTCTGAAAGGTATGATCGGCAAGGGTTCCAGGGGAGGGGAGGTTATCGAGGCTTTAAAGAGGTATAAAGCAGTCTATTTTGCAGCAACCGGCGGGGCAGGCGCTCTTATTTCCGGAAAGATTAAAAAAAGTGAAATCGTTGCTTATGAAGATCTGGGAACAGAGGCTATCCGTAAAATGGAGGTCAAGGATTTCCCTGCTATTGTAGTGAACGACATCTATGGTAATGATCTATATAAAGAGGGCATAAAAGCCTACCAGGAAGAATATTGACTGCACAGCGTCAATCGGCCTTAATCGCGGAGCTTTTGACCGTTACACTGATGTTCATATTGATAGAGGAATCTATAAAAAAGCTTTAAGGTTTTTTTTCCATGGAGGAGAGATTATCCCTTTTTCAGTAAGTATGCCGGTCACCAGCTCATGCGGGGTAACATCAAACGCCGGATTACGCACTTTTATACCTTCAGGCCCGGTTCTCCTGAGTCCGAAATGGGTTACTTCCTCATCACTGCGCTCTTCAATTTCTATATCCTCCCCCTTTTTGGTTGCCAGGTCCACTGTTGATGAGGGGCTGGCAACATAGAAGGGAATTTTAAAATGTTTTGCCAGGATAGCCACGCCCATGGTGCCTATTTTATTGGCTACATCGCCATTGGCGGCAACCCTGTCTGCGCCGACAAGCACCAGGTCAATCAGTCCCTTAGACATAACATAGGCTGCCATGTTATCGGTTATAAGAGTAACGTCAATTCCCGCCCGCTGAAGCTCCCAGCTGGTCAGCCTGGCACCCTGCAGCAAAGGTCTGGTTTCATCCACATAAACCCGAAACTCTATACCCCTTTCATGGGCCAGATACATGGGAGCTGTTGCGGTTCCCAGCTCTGATGTTGCCAGAGAGCCGGCATTACAATGGGTCAGAATTCCCATTCCCTTTTTAATCAGAGCAGTCCCATGCTCGCCGATACTTCTGCACAACCGGCGGTCCTCTTCATGAATACGGACAGCTTCCCCTACAAGACTGTTATATATCTGCCGGGTATCTTCAGTATCCAGCTCCCCGGCAAAGGAAGTCATCCTCTTCATAGCCCAGCTGAGATTCACCGCTGTAGGGCGTGAGGTACCCAAGTATTCCGCCTGTCTAAATATCTCTGCCAGGAAATCCCGGCAGGGCAACTCCAGTTTATCGCGCACACCTAAAAGCAGCCCGTAAGCTGCGGCAATACCTATAGCAGGCGCTCCGCGAACCTTCAGCATGTTAATAGAGTGCCAGACCTGATTTATTGATTCCTGTTTTTCTTCCACCACATCAACAGGAAGTTGTGTCTGATCGAGAAAGATCAGCTCGTTATTTTCCCAGCGTATGCTTTTTATCATAAAATGAACCGGAACAGGGAAAGACCCAGATAAACAAAATAAATCGCAATTAGAACAAACCCTTTCCAGCGCTGCAGTTTGTAGCCCCACCAGGCAAAAGAGAGCATAGTGGCTACCACAAAGAGCATCCAGGGAAAGGCGAATAAGATCATGGCTCGCTCAACATGGATCGGATTGGCAAATGACGCGGCTCCGATTATCCATAACACATTCAGAATATCAGCGCCGATAATATCCCCGAAAGCAAGATCGCCGTGGCCTTTACGGGCAGCGGAGATACAGGTGGCAATTTCAGGCAGGGAGGTGCCGATTGCCACAACAGTCAGCCCGATAAGGGCTTTGGAGGCCCCGAAATAGCCGGCAATAAAGACCGAGGAATCAATAAGGAATTGTGATGCCAGCACCACGCCGCCCACACCCAGCATGAAGCGTAAGACCTGTTTTAAGAGACCCCCGGCTTTGACATATTCCTCCAGCTCTTCATTCAGTTCTTCTTGAATGACGCCGGCTTTTCTCTTCTTTCTTTCAACCTGAAAGACCACAATAAGATAGACAACCAAAATAGAAAGAAGGAGAAGACCCTCCAGCCGGCTTATGATGCCATTCAAACTTAATAAGAAACTTAAGATATCTATGGATATCAGGAAAATACCGAACCAGCGCAGGCTTTTTTTCTCCACACGGATAGCTGTGGGCGCCACTACTATGCCCAGGGCTAAAGCCAGGGCATCATCCACTATGACGGATCCCAATGCATTTCCCAGTGCGATCTCCGGGAATCCCCGGATAGCCGAAAGCAGCGAAACGGTAAACTCCGGAGCGGTGGTGGCAAAGCCAACTAAAATAACACCGATAATCATCTTTGGGATCTTCAGTATGGAGGCTATGCCCACTGCGCCGTCAACTAAAAAATCCGCGCTCCTGGCAAGTATGAAAAAACTGAACAGTAATGACAACAGATGGAAAAATATATTGTCAGGAATAATATGCATTGTGTTTTATCCTTATCCCATAGTAAGCACAACAGTTGTGCCATGATCTTTACGGCTGTGAATAGCAATAGCACCGCCATGCAGCTCGGTAATCTTCCTGGCAATAGTCAGCCCCAGGCCGGAGCCGGGGGTATTGCGCGCATACTCGCCCCGGAAAAGGCGGTCAAAGACCCTGCTCAACTCCTCTTCCGGAATAGCGGCTCCGGAATTAAATACACTGATTACTACCTTATCAGTTTCATCTTTAGCTATTTCCAGCCGCACCAAACCCTCTGAATCCGCATGTCTTACCGCATTGGCCATGATATTTGAGACCGCCCTGACCAGCAGATTCTCATCAGCCCAAAAGCTATCAATAGCCGCCAGCCCCTTAAAAGTGATCCCTTTCTGCTCAATTTTCTGCAGGAAACGATCCCGGATTTCCCCGATAAAATCGCCGCTCTTGATCTCTCTTTTTTCCACCTTCATCTCCGGAGACTCAAGCCTGGTAAGCTCCTCCAGGTCAGCCACCAGTTTCTCAATTCTATCTATTTCCTTGATATTTTTTTCAATGCGCGCTTCAGTAAGATCGAGAACCCCATCCCGCATACCCTCAAGCTGGGCCCGGAGTGCAGCCACCGGCGTTCTCAGATCATGGGCCAGGTCCTGGGCCCACTGCCTGCGCAGCTCCTGCTCGCTTTCCAGCTGCCTGCCCAATTTATTGGCTGAGCGTGCTATTATGGCAATCTCCTCAGCTCCTTTTTCCGGGATATTAACGTTAAGATCACCGCAGGCAATCCGGTCCAACCCCTTGGCCACGGTTTCAGCCGGTGAAGATAGGCTCCTGGAAAAAAAGAGGGCAAACAACAGGGCGATCATAAAGGAAACAAAAAAACCTGCCCAGATTATGCGCCCCATTGAATCAAGAAACCGGTCATTGGCCAGGTCATTTCTGAAGTGTAAAACCCCTGAATAATAATAGCCGGTAATCTTTCCGCCCTGCATAACCGGGATTAACTCCTGCCCGTAGCTCTCTGTTTGCCTCTTTCGTCCGGAACCGCGATTGGAGAGAAGCAGGTTGCGGTCAGCATCATAGACGAAGAGCGGTATATCAGCGGGAATAGAATAGTCAATACTTTCCGGAGATTCAGAAGCTATCACGGCCCTGGCATACCTCTCAATTCCGCTCTGCTTCTCCCGATTCCATTCGGCAATGGAATGGTTATATCCCCAGAAAAGTATAATGGCCATAATCAGAATAAACACCGCTAAGGCGGCCATAAAGGCAATAAGGGTGCGGAAAAAGAGGCTTTTCACTTAAGGGGCCACCGGGGGCTGCCCGCAAAATCGATAACCGAAGCCCCGTACCGTCTCGATCCAGCCGGAGTCGCCCAGCTTGGACCTGATATTTTTTACATGGGTATCCACGGTTCTTTCCGAGCCTTCAAACATATATTCCAGGCATTCACCCAGTATCCGGCTTCTGGAGAGCACCATCATGGGGTTAGCTGCTAAAAACATCAATATCTTCCACTCCGCCGCAGTCAGATTGACTTCTTTACCATCCAGCAGGGCAAGATGGGCCTGTGAATCTATTACCAGCTCACTCTCTTTAAAGAGCAGCCTTTCTGAAACCTTGCTTTCAGCGATCTTTTTCCCCGTTCTCTTGAGAACAGCCTTTACCCGCAGGCTGAGTTCTCTGGAAGAGAAGGGTTTCAGCACATAGTCATCGCCGCCAACTTCAAAACCCGTTATACGATCAGATTCAGAGGTTTTTGCTGTAAGGAAGATTATCGGTATATTATAATCCCGCCTGATGCTTCTGGCCAACTGGAAGCCATTGCCATCCGGAAGCATCACATCGAGAATAATCAGATCCGGCTCCCTTACCTTTAGGGCTTCCAGGACCCCCTGGAGCCGTCCAAATTCAACCACCTCATGATCATCCAGCTTGAGATAACCGGTTGCCGCTTCCCTTAAACCCTCATTGTCTTCTACAAAAAAGATTCTGGCCATAATTTTATATCCTGACGCATTAGTTTATATTTATCAATCAATCACCGCTGAAATTTTCCAGCTTCTGCCTCACCAGGCGGAGTGTTATATTCTCATCTATATCCTCCATATCCATCACCTTTGTTTCGGGGGTAATTCCTTCCGGAAGTTCCAGAAAGGTCTTCAAAGACTTAAAGTCGGTGGCGAAGCCTGCAGCCAGTTCAGCCAGGGTCATGGTTCCCTTAATATCCTCAATCTTAAGCTCCACTGCGGCTGCCGACTTGTTCTCTCCGGCAGAGAAAACCCCGAAAGCTGCGCCGCCGATTAAAGGCAGAACAAAAAGAACCAGGGCCAGCACAGCTGTCACTACCCGGCTGCGCAATGAAAGGGGCCTGCTTCCCGGCAGTGAGTGATCCAGGCAACCTTCTTTGGGACAGGCGGCAAGGCATTCACCGCAGCGGTTGCAGCGGGTATCCATTACCGCCTTTTTCCGGGCAACATCTATGTTCATGGGACAGGCTTTGCTGCAGAGCCCGCAGTCAATACACTTCTCAGAATCTCTTCTGATCTTCCAGGGTGAAACCAGCTGGATAATACCCTGTACCGCGCCAAAGGGACAGAGCCAGCGGCACCAGGGACGTTCCACAAAGAGCGAAGCCAGCAGCACAATAACCAGCACAATAATCGCCGAGGGCAGGGCTTCACCTGTCCAGAAATGGTATAAAGCATAGTAGGGATCAACCTTTACAAAGGCAAGGTTGATCATCCTGGTGGTCTGAACCACAATCAACACCAGGGTTACATAGCGCAGATATCCCAGGGCGCGGTCAAGCACAGCCGGAATAAAATTATTGTAGCGCTTCTTGAATATCTTCTTTCCCAGCCTGCCGAAGAAATCCTGTATGGAACCCAGCGGGCAGATCCAGCCGCAGAAGAGGGCTCCCACAAAAAGGGTTGCCCCTATAGAGGAAAAAAAGAGCCAGAAATTCGAAGTTTCGGTTTTAGGTATGTACTTGCTCTGGGTAATAAAGCGGCCAATTGTCTCAACTGCGCCGAAGGGACAGATTGCATGAAATTGACCGGGCATCCAGGAGAGATCCACCCCCTGCTCCCGCAGGTAATTTACAAGAACAATCAAAAAGACAAAGAGAAAAAATCCTGACTGTATGACCCTTCTGATCCACTTCTGTTTCTGCAAAGTATTAACTGCCATATATCTTCCTCCCGGATATTAATGTATGGAGAAGATCAAACTCTCGTCATAACCTTCTTTTTTGTCACAATCCCTTATTATCTCCAGCTCCCACACCCCCGCTTGCGCGGCGGTAAAGCCAAGCTCGGTAACATGGCTGCGGCTGCCGGTATCATTCCAGCTGATATTATCCTGCAGCAGAAGTGGAAGGTAGTCCTTGCCGGCTTTCCATTTTTCCTCCTCCAGCAGGAAGACCGTGTCCTCAGCGGGCACCGGGCAGTTGTTGTGGTCTTCTTCAAGAGTCACCTTAAGGGTGTAGCTTTCAGCAAGGTCCAAATCAACGCTTCTCCCGGGCACAATATTTCGTACTGAACCATCACCGGACACCAGGCTGAAGGTAAGCTGGCAGGCAAAAGCTCCGGCTGCTCCAAAAATAAGAATCAAAATAATAAATATTCTCTTAATATGCATAATCTGTAATCTCCTCATAATAAACTTCGGTTACAATCTTACCGCTGCTCTATTGTGATCAGGTGTACTATTAATGAAGATTGTGTGAAGAAGTTTTAACCGAATCTTTTTAAAAGGAAGTCAGAAAATTCATGTTGAGTGTTGCCCAGCTGCACAGCCTGTTTGGGTAGATCTAAAACTTTTTTCAAAGCTTCCGGCAGTTCAGGCGCCATACCGGTAGCCTCACTGACTGTTTCGGGGAATTTCCCGGCATGGGCTGTGGACAGCACAATTATTTCCACCCCTTTAGTCAGCTTCTGCTGCTGCAAGCGCCGTGCAGCCAACCAGCCCACTGCGGTGTGGGGATCAATAAGAACCCCATAGTCCCTCAAGACCTGCCTCATGGTCTTTAGTGTTTCCCTATCCGTTACCTTTTCTCCGCGCAGCAATCGGCGCATGGCGCTCAAATCATGGTTAAACAGGGTAATCAGCCTTTCAAAATTGCTGGGGTCGCCGACATCCATGGCATTGGAGAGGGTATGGAAAGAGGGATGGGGATTATAGATACCGCTCTCCAGATATTGGGGGACAACATCATTAATATTGGTTGCCGCAATAAAGCCCTTTACCGGCAGGCCCCATTGCCGGGCGTATACACCGGCAGTCAGATTACCGAAGTTGCCGCTGGGAACGGAAAACCAGTATTCTCCTGCCTGGGGGTTTTCAAATTTGCTTAATGCATAGAAATAATAGAAAGACTGGGGAATCAGCCGTCCCAGATTGATGGAGTTAGCCGAGGTCAGATTCAGTCTATCCTGTAATTCTCTGTCCATAAAAGCCTTTTTGACCAGACTCTGACATTCATCAAAGGAACACTTAACCTCCAGGGCGGTAATGTTGCCGCCCAGAGTGGTTAACTGCTTTTCCTGCAGCGGGCTGACCCGGCCGGAGGGATAAAGAATTACCACCTCGATGTTGCTGCGTCCCAGAAAGGCGCGGGCGACTGCGCTTCCGGTATCTCCTGAGGTGGCTACCAGCACCAATGCCTTCCTGCTGCAACCCTTCAGAAATTCATCCATGGCCGCAGCTAAAAAAAAGGCGCCGAAATCTTTAAAAGCGCAACTGGGACCATGAAAAAGCTCCAGAAGGTGCAGGCCATCCCCCAAACTATTTAGCCTCGGTTCAAATGAGTAAGCATTTTCCACTATTCTCCGCACACTCTCTTTACTCAACTCTCCGGAAAAAAGAGTATTACAGAGTCTCAATACCACTTCTTGATAGGAGGTAGTCGGGTTGAAGGACTTAAAAACTTCCGTTAAATCCGGCTGCTCACACGGATAGTAGAGACCGCCGTCAGGGGCCAATCCCCTGAATATGGCTTCCTTAAAAGAAACTGTTTCAGGGTTGGTGCTATGATCCCGGGTGCTGATATACTTCAACACTGCTCCTCAATCTTCCACCACTTTCGGGCCTTCGCGGTTAACCTCGGAAATATACAAATCACTCTCTAAAGATACTTCTTTTAAGAAGCTCTGCTGCATTGCCCGGCCTGCCTTGCCTGCCTCCTCCATGGAAGCACAGAGGGCAAAGAGCGAGGGCCCGGAACCGGAAATGGAGCAGCCAAGAGCGCCGTTTTCTAAAGCCGCCTGTTTTACAGCGGCAAAACCGGGTATCAGCAGGGAGCGCAGCGGCTCGGCCACCACATCCTGCAGCGAACGCCCAAGAAGCTGCAAATCCTCCTGATAGAGAGCCGCTACCAGGGCAGCCAGGTTGCCCCACTGCCTGACTGCATCTACCAGGCGCAGCTCCTTCTTTAGAATCCGCCTGGCATCTGCAGTGCGCACTTCGGTATGGGGGTGGACAACTGCGGCGGCAAGTCCGGCCGGTACCGGCAATTTTACTACATCCAGTGGTTCGTAGCTGCGTATTAACACGAAGCCGCCGAATAAAGCCGGCGCTGCATTATCGGCATGGGGTGTGCCGCAGGCAGCCTCTTCCGCATGCAGGGTAAAGGGCAAAAGCTCCTGCCTGGGCAACACTCCGCCGGCAAGCAGGTTGACCCCATATACCGCTGCCACGGCACTGGCCGCTGAGCTGCCCAATCCGGAGCTCAAGGGCATGGCTTTCTTTAGAATAATATCCACGCCAAAGGGAAAGCCTGCCGCCTTTAAATAGCCGGAAACAGCCACCCCTGCGGTGTTGAGCGCCGGATCAAGGGGAAGTTTACCGCCATCCCCCTCTATGGCCACAACATCGACACTCTTCTTCTCTTTTTTCTTGAGTGTAACAAAATCACCCGGCTTTTCCAGGGCAAAACCCAGCACATCAAAACCGGAGGCCACATTGGCCACCGTGGCAGGCGCGTAAACAGTAACTGAAGTCGACACCCTCTACAATTCTCCTGTTAAAAAAGTATTATGAATAGTTTTGAGAGCTGCAGCCTGGTCCCTCTTACCGATAACAAAAGAAATATTACGCTCTGAAGAACCCTGGGCTATTGCCAGAACGTTGACTCCGGCCCGGCCCAGGGAACTGAACACCTTCCCTGATATTCCCGGCGTGCCTCGCATATTTTCACCAATTACAGCTCCAACAACAAGATCCTTCAGCATCTCAAATTTCCGGATGCTGCCGTTTTTCAGCTCCGGGTCCAGTTCCCCTGTGAGGGCCCTGAGCGCCCTATCCGCCTCGTCCTGGCTGAATACCAGGCAGATACTATGTTCTGATGACGCTTGAGAGATCATCATAATGTTAACCTCTGCCCCGGCCAGGGCGCTGAATACCCGGGCAGCAATACCCGGTATGCCTATCATACCCCCGCCCTCAATATTTACTAAAGCAGCGCCGGAAAAAGAGGCGATTCCCCTGATGTCATAGGGCCAGTCTGCAGCCCGGCTTGAGATCAGGGTTCCCCGCTCACCCGGCTTATTTACATTGCAGATTTGTATGGGGATATTCCCTTCTACCGCCGGTATCATAGTGCGGGGATGGAGAATTTTAGCCCCGAAATAGGCAAGCTCCATGGCTTCCTGGTAATTGAGCTCAGGAATGATAAATGCTTCCTTTACATAAGCCAGATCCGCGCTCATTACTCCATCCTCATCGGTCCAGATCTCTATACATCCGGCATTAAGCGCCTCTGCCAGTAGAGAAGCGGTATAATCCGCACCATTTTTTCCCAGCGAGGTGGTTGCCCCGCTCTCGGCACAGGCCAGACCGCCGCCGATTACGGGCAGACCGTTATTTTCTTTATTTAAATGGGCTGATATAAGTTTCGAAGTAACCTCACGGCTAACCACGGCATTTCCATGATAGTCATTGGTGCGAATAATGCGGCGGGCGTCCAGTATTACCGCGGGTAAGCCGCAAACCTGAAGATATCCGGCCACCAGGCTGCAGCTCATCTGTACACCAAAGCTCAAAACCAGATCAAGAGTGCGCCTGGTGTACTCCCGTAACAACTGCACACCCTTAAGAACATCTTCCAGATCATTGATCATAATCTGCAATGGGGTAATAATCCCGGCCTGCTCCCGCGCCGGAATCAGTTCCTGGACAAGGCCCAGGTGCAAGTCTTTAACTGATTGCAGCTGGGCCGGGTAATCCTCAGCCGCCGCAGCCAGTTTCGTCGCCCGGATAAGATAATCCTCTACTCCATTCAAAGCGGGAAAAACAGCAACATTTCTCTCACTCTGCTCACTGCAAGCGATAATCTCAGCCACCCCCTGCAGGGCCGGTCCGTTTTTTAAAATAGTACTGCTGAAATTCAGGATTTTCATTAAACCTCTGCCCCAAAACCTGCTCAAACATTGCTGTCAGGGTGTTATCTTAGCGGCAAAGCGAGGAAAGTTCTACACTAAAAATGAGAAAACCCTTCGAGAGAGCGATATACACCATCTCGAAGGGAAGAGGAACAAAAACAGTTAATATCTATTATCTGAGTTTGGTTGCTCTGAAATCAGCAAAGCTGGCGGCCAGGCTGTTGGTCCGAACGCTGACATATGAACCCTTGCCTAAAGCTCCGCCAAGGCTGAATTTATAATAGTAATTGGCAACAAGCGGATCGTATACTTTTACAATACCGGTATCACCATCTACAACGACCTTTACCGGCAGATAATATTTATTCAGCCTGGTAATATCGATCTTGCTCAGGTAGCTGGCAGGAAGCCCGTAAGCATTGCCTTTATGCAGTAGATTCATGTCAATATGGCTTTTGCTCTTATAAGCCTGGGCATAAACTCCTGAGCCGCCATAAGCTTCGGGATCGTAAGTAATCCACAACAGATCAGATTTGCCGCTTCCCCAGCTTTTGCTGGAATGGGGCTTATCCACAAAAACATGAAAACCGAAACCGCCATACTCATCCTCAAGTCCACCCAGATATCTGATATCAACTTCATACTGCATGACACCTGATTGTGGCAGATAGACATGGGCCATGGCCATACCTGCTTTCAGACTCAACTGAGCCAGACGGCCATTAATCATCTTCCAATCACCATAAGCCGCTTTCCAGTCGCCTACATTTTCGGCAAACAGTAATATGGGCGCGATCAATATTGCCAAACAAAAGACCAACCATAAACGTTTCATACTATTTTCCCCCTTGGACTAGTGGTTTTAAAATTTTTCAGCATATCATGATAAACCTGTTATCTTCACCAATCAAGCTTTTTTTTCTTATTTACGCTTAAATCCTAGAAAAAAGAGTTCTTTTGACTCTTTTCGTGAAGCCTCAGGCTTGAAAGCCCGCGCTTTGACGAATTTTTTACGCAGTTGATCTAGAAGTTGCTTTTCCTGGCCGCCCTGAAAGATCTTTATTACCAACTGGCCGCCCTTTTTTAAAACACTCTCGGCAATGGTCAGCGCCCGCTGTCCGATTTCCAGTGAACGTTCGCAGTCAACCGCCTTATTGCCGCTGGTCGCCGGGGCGGTGTCGCTTAAAATCAGATCAAAGGGGCCAAGTTCTATCAGCCGCTCCAGAAGCTCCGCTGAAAAGATATCCCCCCGGATAAACTGCCAGTTCAGCTTTTCCCGGCCTATAGACTTCAGTTCCTGAAGATCAACACCCACCACCCTGCCGCGGCCCTTCAAGACCTCCATGGCATAACTGCTCCAGCTGCCCGGGAAGGCGCCTAGATCCAGAATCCGGCTGCCGGGCTTGATCAAACGAAAACGCTCATTCATTTGCTTTAACTTGTAAACAGAGCGGGCGGCATAGCCGGAGCTGCGGGCAAGCTTAGTATAATAATCTTTCTGCCTTTCCATGGTACCTTGACGCAAAGTTATCTAAGAGCGATTCTATACCCATGAGTGATTTATTAAAAGAGCGGCTGAAGAAAATCGAAGCGGAAATATCAACTTGTATTCCTGAAAATCCATCCGCAGAATGGCTGAAGCTGGCAGCCGGACCGCTTCAGCAGAGACCGGCACGGGAAACTCTGAAACAGATAAATGCGCCGGCACGGGCCCTGCTTGACCGCGGGGGCAAGCGTTGGCGCCCGCTCTTTATGCTCTTCTGCTGTGAACTCTGCGGCGGCGGCGAAAATGCTCTTCCCCTTACTCCCCTGGTTGAGATACCGCATAACGGCAGCCTGATAATAGATGATATTGAGGATAATTCCAGCGAACGCCGCGGGGGAGCTGCTATACATCTGCTCTACGGAACTGACCTGGCTATAAATTCAGGCAACTATATGTATTTCCTGCCCGGTTTCCTGATAGACAAGAGCAATCTTGGCGACCATGAGCGTTTACTCGTATATGAAAGTTTTATGGAAAACCTGAGACGCCTGCACTTCGGCCAGGGTCTGGATATTCTCTGGCACCGCGATCATGGCTATATTCCCGGTGTAGCAGAATACCTGCAAATGTGCCGCCTGAAAACGGGAAGCCTGGCGCGCATGGCAGCTCAAATAGGGGTAATCGCGGCCAGCGGCAGCGTGGGACTGGCCGATTATCTGGGGAAAGCAGCCGAAGATTTCGGTGCAGCGTTCCAGATCATAGATGATGTAAAGAACTTAAGCAGCGGAATTCCAGGCAAGCAGCGGGGGGATGATATAATAGAAGGGAAAAAGAGCCTGCCGGTTATTCTTCATCTCCGGAAAGAACCCCATACAAAGGAAGAATTAAAAGAGTTGTTTGAAAGAGCGGCTGCACGCGGCCCCGCCGGGGCTGCTAAAGAGATTAATAAAGCCATAGATCTATTGACCGGCTCAGACAGCCTGCAGGAGGCGGAGGTTATTGCCGGGAGGATCATGAAAAATGCAAGGGGGCTGATTGTCAAAGCCCTTCCATCCCGGGAGCCCTATATGCAGGAGCCGCTTGAACTTCTGCTTAAGCTTATTGATTCACTGATAAATGGTTGAGGCTTACAAGCGCTTACAAGTCCTTCCCGTGAGAAATCAGCCGGTTTTGTGGTGATTGTTATAGGATGATTGTCAGCGGAACATTTAAATATCTGTTGACTCAAAACCCCATTCCCCGTACCTTGAAAGCATGAGAAATATTTCCCTGGTAAAGCGCCCCTTTCCCTACCGTTTTCACAATGTGACCCTTATCCTGATTGTTATCAATGTTGCTTTCTATCTTATCAATATTTTCTTTCCCCGCACTTTTTACTATTTAGCTCTTACCCCTATTTTTGTTTTCCGGGCTCACGCCTACTGGCAGGTTTTTACCTATATGTTTATTCACGGGGGCATGACTCATATTCTATTCAATATGCTGGCCCTCTTTTTATTCGGCAGCCAGCTGGAAAGACGGCTGGGCAGTTATGAGTTCCTGGTCTACTACCTGGTCAGCGGACTGGGCGCGGGCCTCTTTACCCTGGTATTTAACTGGTATACCGGAATGGCTGTTATTCCGGTGGTGGGCGCTTCAGGCGCTATCTATGGTTTGCTGCTGGCCTATGCCACCCTTTTTCCCGATTCTGTGATATTTATCTTCGGTATTTTCCCCCTGAAAGCGCCGGTCGCGGTTCTGCTCTTCGCCGCTATAGCTATATTCTCACAGCTCTCCAATACTGCGGTTGGTGTGGCCCATTTGACCCATTTAGCCGGTCTTATCTTCGGCTACCTCTACTTTCGCATCCGCCTGGGAGAAGATCCTTTAAGAGTCTTTTTCAGACGGCGATAATTACCGATTATATAGGTATGATCAGGCTCCTTCTCCTGCCGGCACTGATATTAACCCTGCCCCTTGAAGTTGCGCACCTTGAAGCAGCTCCACTTCACAATAAAATCATCTCTCTTCACCTCTGGCAGGAAACCGAGCCTATGGTCTGGACTCAGGAAAAACCACGCGCAACAGAAGAAACATACAGGGAACTTCTCCGGGAGGCAGGTGAAATTCTTTCCGGTATGCTCTACGGCTATGATTTCTATTACGTGCCTTACGACAAAAGCAGGAATATAGCAGAAGAGTTTAAACTTACCCCCCTTGCCCGTGTACAATGGGGAGACCCCAACCTGAAAATAGAAACCACCGAGAGACGCGGCAACCGGGTTTATGTTAAGCTCAACTATTACCTTGAATCCTTCCAGGAGGCGCGCAGAGAGGCGTGGAGCAGCAACACCTTTCCGATAGTGTCGGGGAGCGGCCGGGGTAATTTTTTTGCCGGAACAACTGCAAAGAGTGAGTCGATAAGTCAGGCCATAAAGGAGGCTATACGCAATCATCTGCGTCCCAGGGTCTTCAATAAACCCAGGGAGGTAAGCGGCCAGTTACTGATCTGGAAGGAACCGTGCATAATTATCCAGGAGGGTTCTTACCTAACCCGGGTAACTATCAAACTGAGCGTTGGCGGGATCACACCTTATAGAATCTTTTGAAAAAAAGCTGTATGGTGATAATATGCTATTACCTTTTAAATCCTTCAGCCGCCTGTTCCTCCTGCTCTTTTTATTTGCGGGCTTAAAACTTTTTGCCCAGGAAAGTTTAATTGATGAGGAAAAGCGGGAGTTCGTTGTTGTCTATTCACCGCGGGAAATAAATCTTGATCCGGTTCATATCTATACCACCATGGAATCAGAGCTCTGTACCGCTCTTTACGAGGGTCTTGTATCCTACCACCCTTTCACCATGGAGCCTCTACCCGGGGTGGCCAGCTACTGGGAGGTAAGTCCGGATGGCTTGATCTACCGCTTTTTTCTGCGTGAAGATGCCCTTTTTAACAATGGCGACCAGGTAAAGGCACAGGATTTTAAGGATACCTGGCTAAGGACAATTGACCCGCAAATAAAAGCTGAGTACTCCTTTCTATTTGACGTTATCAAAGGAGTGCGGGAATTCCGCCGTGGTAAAAGAGAGACTGAATTGGGAATAAGGGTGATCTCCGACCTCATCCTTGAGGTGGAGCTGGAACAGCCGGCAAGCCATTTTTTAAAACTACTCTGCCATTTAAGCTTTGCGCCCCTGCATCCCCATTATCTGGAAACAGAAGACTGGGGCAAAGACACTTCCCTGGTAAGCAATGGACCATTCTATATTATAAAGAAAAATAAAGAGGAGGTGCTGCTTCTCAAGAATAAACTCTACTGGGATCGTAACAAGGTCAAGCTGGAACAGATAAGGGTTCGCTTTATTGATGACCCGGCTGTTATAACGGTTGAGTATAACCGGGGTAAGATTGACTGGACAAACAACTGGATTACCGCGCAGCTGGAGAACAGGGATGCCATTGTGTTCAACCCTCTTTTTGCTACCAGCTATTTCTACTTTGTCTGCGCAGAAACCCCCTGGAATGACGAAAGGGTGCGCCGGGGCCTGGCTTTGCTGCTGCCATGGCAGGAAATCAGAAATGAAAATCTCCTGTTCAAGACCCACAGATTGATCCCGCCCTTCTCTTCCTATCCGGATGTGACCGGGATCACCGCAACTGACTTAAAGGAGGGGCTTTCCCTGCTGGAGCAGGCCGGCTTTCCCGGGGGCAGGGGTCTGCCGCCGCTTTATATAAAGGTAGCCAGGGATTCAGAGAGCTTAAGCATTGCCGAACAGATGGCTGCAGCCTGGCGGGAAAATACGGCTTTAGAGATAGAAATAATAAGCTACGACTATGAAGAATACCTTTTGGAAGTAAAGAAGGATGACTATCAGCTTGGGTCCGTAACCTGGATCGGCGACTATGCCGACCCCCTGACTTTTTTACAGATGTGGATCGGGGAGAGCAATCTCAATGATGCCCGTTTTTCAAATAGTGAGTATGATAAAATAATCGACGAGTCAATGGGAGAACACTCAGCCGCCCGTTATGAAAAACTGGCCCAGGCTGAAGAGCTGCTTCTAAATAAGGCTGTGGTTCTCCCCATTAATCATGCTCCTGCTTTTAATCTGATCAACCTGGAGAATATCGGCGGCTGGTATCCTAACGTATTGAATATTCACCCCTTTAAATACATCTATTTCAAAGAGAAAAGCCTACCTCCCGGTATAGTTCTTATTTCTGGAAGCCAGCTTTTCCAGTAGAAAGAGTATTCTCTCTTTAAAGAAAAATCCCAGCAGAAACAACAGGCCGGCAATCAGAAAAACAGCGCCGGCTAAAAGCCATTTCTCTTCAGCAGCGGCGCCCCCCATAAAAGCGCTGCCCAGAATACCAGGCAGCCTGCCAAGAGTGGAGATTAAAAGAAAAACGGGCAGAGTCAGGGGGGTCAACCCCGCTCCGTAACAGAGTATATCCTTGGGAATACCGGGAATAAGGAACAGCAAGAACATGCTTATCCTGGCCCGGGGAGAAGTGGCAATTCTTCCTGCATAGTCAATTTTTTCCGGGGAAAAAAGCAGGCGGACAAAAGGCACACCCAGGAATCTTGCCAGCAGAAAATTCACCGCAGAACCAATAATAATCCCTGACACCGAGAGCAGGCTGCCCCACCATAAACCGAAAATGTAGCCGCCGGCTATCTGCGGCACCTCGCCGGGAATAACAAAGATAATCACCTGAATACACTGGAGAGCAATAAAACCCAGGGGAGCAATAAAACCCAGGGAATCTACCCAGACCCGTAGAGTTTCAGGAGATGCAAAAACATTCCAGATCTCTTGTTGATAAATAAAGGTAACAACTACCAGGCTGATAATTAACAGCGGGAAAGCCAGCAGGAAAAAGATCTTCTTTAAACCAATCTTACTCATCCGCTCCCAATCCTTTGACTAATTTGGCTTTTTTTTGTATATTCATGACCATGTCACCCCCCAAAAGCAAAAGCAAACTAAAATATAAGAGCGGCCAGGAAATTGTCTATCCCCTCCAGGGGGTAGGTCATATTCAGAGTATCGAAGAACGCCCCTTTCGCGATGGTAAATTACTTTACTATATAGTATACATCGAAGTCTCGGATATGACTATAATGGTACCGGTAGATAGAGCAGACGAGCTGGGTATCAGGGCAATTGTCAGTAAAAAGGAATCGCAAAAGGCATTAAAGCTCATTGCCGAAGATTATGAACCAATTCCCACTGACTGGAAAATGCGTTACCAGATGAACCTCGATCTGCTTAAGAAAGGGAGCATCCTTGATATAGCCACTGTAGTGCGCGCTCTCTATCACCGCAGTTGTATCAAGGAGCTGCCGATTCTGGAACGTAAGCTCTATGACAGCGCCCTGAATTTGATGGTCAGCGAAATCTCCTTTTCTATAGATAAGAGCAAAGAAGAGGTCCAATTGCTGATTATGAGTAAGATGCAGAAGGATTTAGCCTGATTGCAGCAGTAATAACCGCTGCCGGCGCCAGTACCCGCATGGGGGGAAAGCAGAAAAAAGAATTTCTTGACCTGGACGGCCAGCCAATGTTAGCAAGAGCCATCGCCCCTTTGGCTGAATATTGTCATCCACTGGTGGTTACCCTTCCCGCAGGACAGATGCCTTCAGCCGGCAAACTTCTCAAACCATACTTCAATGACCTTATCTTGATCGAGGGCGGCAACCTGCGCAGTGAATCAGTATACCTGGCGCTTAAGAGACTGGAAAGCTATTCTCCCGATATTGTGTTAATCCATGACGGAGCCCGCCCCTGGGCCAGCGGCTCGCTGGTAAGAAGAGTTATTGAGGAAACCCGGAATCACGGCGCCTGTATTCCTGTTATCGGGGTTACAGAAGCACCCAAGCTGGTGGATAGGGAGGGCTTCCTGGTTAAAAATCTGAAGCGCAGTGAAACTAAAGTAGCGCAAACCCCACAGGGATTTCTCTTTCCAGCAATTCTCAAGGCCCACGCTGCGGCAAGCAGCGAAAACATCAGCTATATTGATGATGCAGAGGTATATTCCAACTATATAGGTCCGGTATATACTATTACCGGAGAAACGGAAAATAAAAAGATTACTTTTCCGGAGGATTTAAATCCGGGGGATTTAAGCTGATGCAGAGAGTCGGCTTTGGTTATGACATCCACCGCCTGGTCAAAGGACGCAAACTGCTGCTGGCTGGTGTTGAGCTTCCTTTTGAAAAAGGGGAAGCGGGTCATTCGGATGGAGACGTACTCATTCACGCGGTAATCGATGGACTGCTCGGCGCCGCAGCCCTCGGCGACATCGGTTCCTTTTTTCCGCCGGAAGACCCCGGGCTCAAGGATATATCCAGCAGGATCCTGCTTAAGCGTATCACCTCGCTTATTAAAGTTAAGAAGCTGAACCTGGTTAATCTTGATTGTACGGTAGTGCTTGAAACCCCTAAAATCAGACCTTTTGTTCCTCTAATCAGAAAGAACCTGGCCGAAGATCTGGAGATTGATGAGAAATATATTTCCATTAAAGGGAAAACCAAGGAAGGACTCGATCAAACCGGACGGGGTGAAGCTGTAGAGGCTTACGCTGTAGCGCTGGTTGATAGTGCGGATTGATAATGCAGGCCATGATTAAGAATTATGAGTTTTAAGCTAGAGAAAAAAGAGCCCTTTGTCTACATCCTGCCGCAGCAGGGTAATATGAAAGTACCGGTTACTCTCTACCTGTCACCGCAGATAGAGGTGGAGGATGAGGCCCTTAAGCAGATAGCGGATGTGGCATCTATTGATAAAGACTCATATGTGTTTGCAACTCCTGATATTCACACCGGCTATGGTGTGCCAATAGGTTCCGTTTGGGCCACGCAAAAGTATATTTCACCTTCCGCCGTAGGCTACGATATTAATTGCGGCATGCGTCTTCTATCCACCCCTTTTTGCCTTGGTGATATAAACCCGGCTGCTCTGGCCGGCGAAATTGCCTGCCTAATTCCTCTTGGCGAAGGAAAAACAAACCTCTCTCTTTCCATCAAGGAACTTGACCGGGTAATAGAGAGCGGTCTGAC
Source organism: Spirochaetales bacterium (assembly GCA_030604195.1). GTDB lineage: Bacteria > Spirochaetota > Spirochaetia > SZUA-6 > DRHE01 > DRHE01. The sequence goes on along the minus strand of JAUVWI010000014.1, from coordinate 1,886 downwards.
AAAGATAGAGAGCCTGCTGCCCGCCAGGGGCCTGCTTCAAAGCAGCAGCGACTTTGAGCTGCTGGAACGGGACCTGGAGCGGGTTGAGGATGACGGCTCCCTTGGAGCTTCTCTTGATGACCTTCCCCATAGAGCGCTTGAGCGCGGCCTGCCCCAGCTCGGTACCCTGGGAGGCGGGAATCACTTTATAGAGATCCAGGTAATAGAGGCTATTGATAATCAGAAAAGCGCCTCCGCTTTAGGAATTTACCAGGGGCAGATTACCATTATGATCCACTCCGGTTCCCGCGGCCTGGGCCATGAAACCGCCGGTTACTATCTGAAACTCGCCCGTCAACATATGGCTCAGAACAACCTGACCCCGCCTTCAAGCCAGCTCCTTTTTTTCAAGGGCAGTTCTCCACAGGGCCAGAGCTACCTGAAAGCCATGAACGGGGCGGCCAATTACGCCTTTGCCAACCGGCAGATCATGTGCCAGCTCATAAGAAAGGCGGTAAAGAAAAGCTTCGGCCCGCAGGCTGCGGCCGGGATCGAAACCGTTTATGATGTCTGTCATAACATCGCCAAAGAGGAGATATATGAGGGTAAAAAATACTTTGTGCACCGCAAGGGAGCTACCCGGGCCTACGACGGTGAACGCATGAGAGGCACGCCTTTCCGGGAGCTGGGCCAGCCCGTGTTGATCCCCGGCTCCATGGGCACCTCTTCCTATGTTTTACTGGGACATCCCGGCTCTAAAAAATCCTTCTACTCGGTTAACCACGGAGCCGGCAGGAGATTAAGCCGCAGTAAAGCCGCCGGCAAAAAAGGCAGACCAGGTATGATCAGCGATAAAGCCTTTAAAGATTCCATGCAGGGTATTCACCTGATTACCAAAGACCAGCGCCGCATTAAGGAAGAGGCCCCGGGGGCTTATAAGGATATTGACGAAGTTATAAATATTGTTGTTGCAGCAGGGCTCGCTCTGCCAGTTGCCAGGATGCGTCCCCTGGCCGTGCTTAAGGGATAAGATGAAGAGTGCGAGCGAAGCGAGTAGAACGAGCAGATCGAATAAGGAAATCCCGTGGGATGATGTTTTCACCAGACTATACGATTTTTTAAAGCATAAACCTCTGCCCGCTGTTTCCGAGGTAGCCCGTAAAAACCATGATCCCTTCCGGGTGCTGGTTTCCACCATGATATCCCTGCGCACCAAGGATGAGGTAACAGCGGTTGCCTCTGAGAGGCTTTTATCCCGCGCTCCCCACCCGGAGGCTCTAAGCCGCTTGCGCCGGGAAGAAATTGCTTCTCTGATCTACCCGGCCGGCTTTTACCGCACCAAGGCCAAAAATCTAAAAGAGGCTGCGCGACTTCTGCTTTCACGCTTTGACTCCAGGGTGCCCGCCAACCTGGAAATCCTTCTGTCACTCCCCGGTGTTGGTAGAAAAACCGCCAACCTGGTATTGAACCTCGGTTTCAACATTGACTCCATCTGCGTGGATACCCATGTGCATCGCATTTCCAACCGCCTGGGCTGGATCGAAACGGTCAACCCCGAAAAGAGCGAATACGCCCTGATGGAAATCCTTCCCCGGAAATACTGGATAGCTATAAATGAGCTGCTGGTTCAATTCGGTCAGCAGCATTGCACCCCCCTTTCCCCCAGATGTTCCACCTGCCCTGTTCACAGTTACTGTGTCAGAAAAAAGGTTACCAACCGCCGCTGACGTACGCCAATTTATTTGCCTCAAGACAAAATTATTCGCTAATAAAGTTTGACACCTAGAAATTCCCCATAACTCTGAATGAAGAGCGCCGGGGTGGCTGGCGAATTTGGAAATGGTGGTTGTCAGTGGCGAACAAGTTCGATGCGCAAACCTCACCTCTGGGGTTGTTGATGTTGAGAT
>JAUVWI010000116.1 GCA_030604195.1 Spirochaetales bacterium | reverse complement strand
TTGAAAGCGTTACCGAAGAAAAAGTAACTACCAGGCTGTTCCTGAAGTAAAAAAAGAACCCTTCTCTGAACACAACAGCGTAGTTTTTCAGGGTAGGGCGAAATAAAACCACAGGAGGAATCCGCATAAGATCCCCTTCGCTTTTAAATGAAGCAAGAAGCACCCACATAAGTGGGAAAAGGGCGAGAAAAACAGCAAAGATAATCGTAGCAACACGCAATATTTGTAACATTTTTAATTTAGTCGACTGTCTTGCTTTGTTCATAATTTTTCGCTTCTTTTTCCGGTGGTGGGTATAAGAATCAAAAAGCAGATTATTCCGATAACAATCATCATCACCACTGCACCCGCGTTGGCATAGCCTATACGGAATGTCCTCAATGCGACATTATACACCCAGATGCTCAGAACCTGTGTATCAAACGCCGGTCCACCCCTGGTCATGGTGTAAACAATGTCAAACATCCTGTAGTCAACGGTAATTCGAAAGATGAGCGTGAACAAAATCTTTCCCTTGAGCATGGGAATTATTATGTACAATACCCGTTTCCAGTAGCCCGCTCCGTCCAGCTTCGCCGCCTCGATCGGTTCTTTCGGCAGTCCTGAAAGAGCGGCCTCCATTATTAACATCACAAAAGGAGTCATGAACCAGATATTGACAATCACCACCGATATGGAGGCCCAGGGAGAGGTGGAAACCCAGGAAGGCCCCTTGATGCCGACCAGGCTAAGAAACCAATTCACAAGCCCCACGTCGGGTTCAAAAAGGAACACTTTCCACATAAGTGCGGACACAACAGGGGCCATGATCATCGGTACCGTCAACAATCCCAGAGTAATATTTTTCCCTCTAAAGGGTTTATGAAGCAGGAGAGCCAGAAGAAACCCCAGCACCATGGTGCCGGAGACGGAAAAAGAAGTTAAAAGAAAGGTTATTCCCACTGATTTCAGGAAACGCTGGTCCAGGAATAATTTTATATAGTTCTCAAACCCGACAAATGCCCTTGTCGCCGTACGATGAAGGTGCCAGCTCCAGAAACCGCTCCTGATAGCGTATAGCATTGGATAGACGGCGATAATGAAAAGAACAATAAGACTGGGGCCGATATATATAATTGCCTTTCCCCATTCAATCTTCTGCCTGGGCCTCATTATTTTGCATTTCCCCTTCAATATCTAAATCTAACAGGAAGCGGGGAAAGTACTTTTCCCCGCTTCACTACCAAAAGGAAGCCACCTCCTTTGGAGGTGGTCTATAATATTTATAAAAAGATTAATTAAAAGGCTATGCCTTTAAAAGCCTTTTGGCTTGGTAAAAGACCACCTGCTTTGCAGGTGGTCTTTTACCATTGGCTGTCAGGTGCTTTTATTACTTACCGCCTTTCCACTGATCAATCAGGGTTTGCATTTCTTTCTTCGCCCTTCTGAGAGCCCCTTCGGGTGTCTCACGGTCCATGGATACATTATGCCAGGCGGCCGACATAATTTCAAACAAAGAATGGGAAATGGGCAGAGTGGGTCTCTGCTTTGCGATGTGTTCCAGGGAATAGTTGGCCATTGGGAAAAACTCTTCGGCCCATGGGAACTTTTCATAAACCTCCGGTGACTCATAAATTGCCCTGAGAGTTGCGCCCCCACCGTTTAAATACCACTCAAGAGCACGTTCCTTGTTCCCGAACATCCAGTTGAGGTAGGTGAAGGTGGCTTCGGGGTTTTTGGAGTGTTTGGTGATAGCCACTGAGCCACCACCAAGAACAGCCTTGCCGGTTTTGATCCCGCTGTCCGTGTGCCAGGGCACTGTAGCATAACCGACCTTTCCGGCTACAGCGCTCTTGGAGGGGTCGTTAGCATCAAGCCCTATATGGAACCAGCCTCCTGTCATGGCCAGGTGGCCCTCGTAGAACCTCGGGATGTGGTCCCCGTACTCCCAGCCCAACACCCCCGGTGGTTGATATTTCTGTAACTCCCGGGCATATTTCATTGCAGCTATTGCCCTGGGGCTGTCAACTGTAACCCGATAATTCTCATCATAGTATTCTTCGCCGAAAGTCCAGAGCCAGGGCATAATGTACAGATTGCCGTAAGCTACACCGATCTGTGGGTATCAGAAGCCGTACATGTCGATTTTACCGTCGCCGGTGGTATCACGGGTGAAAAACTTGGCCAGATCTAAAAACTGGTCCGTGGTGAGCGGCTTCTCCAGGGTGGGTATGGGAAGATCATATCCAAACCGTTTCTTAAACTCGGCCCTTTCCCCGGTGTCTTCGAACAGGTCTTCTCTGTAGAGTAGAATGGTTGTATCGGAAAGGTATGGGAACCCCCATATCTCCTCCCCTGTCCCGTAGCGGCTGATCTCGAGCGCAGCGGGCAGAAAATCTTCCCGCCGGAAATCGAGCGTCTCCATGTACTCGTTCAGCGGCTGGATATAGTCATTTTCCACAAGCTCTCCCAGATAACCCGGAGAAAGATAAATGATATCGAAGTAGCCTGATCCTGCGGCGAACTCCAGCATCATCTTGTCGCGAAGACTGTCGTAAGCATGTTGTTCGATGTTCACTTTAATTCCCGTTTCAGCTTCAAAATCTGCCAAATAAGGTTTCAGTGCATCGGATAGACTCCTGGCCAGCAGTCCGACGTTAACCTCCACACCTTCAAACGGCCTTCCCACTTTTACCGGTTCTTCCTCTACTCCCCCTGCCCACACTGCGGCGGGAAAGAGAATTAAAAAGGCAAGAACCCCTACCAGAAAAAAGTTTTTTTTCATCTCTTTATACCTCCTTTAAATTTTTTTCAATATTTTTTTATGACGTGTTAAAGATGTTGATTGCATTATAGATGAGTATGGTTTTTTGCTCCATCATCTCGTTAAGTGTGTCATGGATGCTCTCCCTCCCGTGGCCGCTCATCTTGATACCTCCGAAAGGGAGGTTTTCCAATCTTACAGCAGAGGACCAGTTTACGATTACGCCGCCTACCTCCAATTTACGGGCAATATCAAAAGCGGAAGAAAGGTCATTGGTGAATACTGCAGCCTGCAGCCCGTAGATGCTTTCATTGGCAAGCTGCACCGCTTCATCAATTGAATCAAAGGTTAATATCGGCAACACAGGACCGAATGTCTCCTGCTGTATCATGCGGGCATTCAGTGAAACATTGATCAGCACTGTTGGATAAATAAAATTACCTTGCCTTTTACCGCCCACCAGGACTTTAGAGCCCTGCTTTAAGGCTTCTTGGATGTCTTCTTCTACCTGGATTGCAGCCTTCTCGTTGATGAGGGGCCCCACATCGGTATCTTCAAGCATCTGGTCACCTACCTTGAGGCGTTTTACTTTTTCAACCAGAATCCCGGTGAACTCTTTTTGGATCTTTGAGTCGACCAGTACCCGTTTCACTGCACAGCAGATCTGACCGTTTCCTCTGGCCAGCCGTCCAAGGATTATTGCATCTGCCGCTTTTTCAAGATCAGCATCAGTGCATACTATAGCAGCATCGTTTCCCCCCAGCTCCAGGTGTACTTTCTTCAGAGTATCGGAAGCTAAACGGGAAATGCGGATGCCGACCGGAGTACTCCCCGTAACGGAGATGAACTGGATACCGGAAATGCGGGCCAACAGTTCACCGATTGTTTCACCTGGACCGGTGACAACCTGATGCCCTGCCTGCGGCAGACCTGCCTGTTCAAGATATTCAGCAATTTTAAGGAGTGTCAGCGGACAATCGCTCGGCGGCTTTACTATAACGGCATTGCCTGCTGCGAGGGCTGCAGCGCCTTTATGGGCATAAAGCTCCACGGGATAATTGAACGGCACAATGGCTGCTACTACTCCCAGCGGCTCTCTTACAGTCACAGCGAAATGCCTTTCCATACCGGGTACCATATCAAGAAATGCGCTTCGGCCAAAGATCCGTTTTGCTTCCTCAGCAAAGCCGTGGAAGATCCTTATGGCTGCGCTGATTTCCTCCCGAGTCTGGCGAATGGGTTTACCGTTTTCTTTTGCGAGCAGCCTGCTGAGCTCTTCCCTGTCATGTTCCATGAGCAGAGCAGTTTTCATTAATATTTCACAGCGCCTGTAGGCCGGCAGCTTTCTTATCCTCTCTTTCCCCTCCTGGGCCGCCTGAACAGCTTGATGGATATCTTCAGGTGTTGCTTGAGGGACCGTATCGATAACTTCTTCGGTTGCCGGATTAGTGATCTGCGTTGTTTTTCCATTTAATGATTCAACCCATCGGCTGTTGATCAACATTTTCATACTGGCCCTCCTGAAGATTAAATATTCATACTGCTGGAAATAATTCAAAAAAAATTTAATAGTGGTACTTTTAGTCCAAAACGTTAAAACCGTCGATTGATAAATCATTAATCATAACTATAATTCATAAATCACATTCTACATCAAATATTATAATCTGTCAACAAATATTAAATTAATATTTAGATATTGTTCTTATGAAATAAAAAACGAAATATGTTGCTTTTGAAGGATTAAATGCTGTTCAGGTTAAAAGATAGAATTGTATTTTAAAAAAGCAGGAGATTTATTTTGGGAAAAGCTGAAGGAGCTGTGTTAAGAGCATTTTGCTTACTTTGGAGCCCGGGTGCTCATCAGGTGCTCCACGGTATGCCGCCAAGCTGCCGTGAAAGATCAATAGAAGTTGTCAACATATGCTTTTTTAATTCTTCTAATTTTTCAAAGGTAAAGCGGGAATCGGGCCCGGAGGCGCTGATTCCCCCCGATACACGGCCGTTGCCTTCAAATATGGGTACAGCGATGCAGCGCATGTTATCCGAAAACTCATGATCATCTATGGCATACCCCTGGGAGCGTATCCTATTAAGTTCCAGACGTAACTCATCTGGATCGGTGATTGTGTTCGAAGCCATTTTTGGCAATCCGGATGCTATTACCTCTTCTAGGAAACGCACATCCTGAAAGGCAAGGACAACCTTACCTATGGCAGTGCAGTGCAGTGGAGAGCAATCACCGATCTGAAAATCAACATTCACCAGCTGGTTGCCTTTAACCCTCAGGACCAGAACAGTCTGGTTTCCGTTGAGTACCGAATAATGAAATGTTTCATAGGTTACAGAAACCAGTTCCCGAAGAGCATTTAAAATAAGCTTTGTTACCTCATTTTCGGCAAGGAGGTTCCGGCTTAAAGAGACCACTTTATAGCTCAAGCTGTAACGTTTGGTTACTTCATCTCTAACCACAAACCCTGAAGACTGCAGGGTGAGTAACATCCGATAAGCTGTTGTCTTATCGGAGTTCAGCTTTTTTGCTAAATCCTGTACTGATAGTGGAGAAGTAGAACCTGCGATTATTTCCAATGCTTGCAGGGCTTTTAGTGCGGTTGCACTTACTCCATTTTTTCGCTCAACCATGCTAAATATCCCTTTTTACATTTCAAAAATAATCATAGGTTTCGATATTTAAAACGAGTAAATATATAATAATATGGAATCGATCTGTAAATCAATTAACTTCTTTATCAATTCTCGAACAGAGAAAAAATTGCCAGGATGAAATAAAAAGCAGGCCGAAAGCCCCTATTTTATAAGGCCTGTCAGAATAGGCTGGGTGAGGATACCTTCGGATTTTGGGTGTTATACGGTATGCAAGTTCTATGAGGTCGTCAGAGTTTGTGGTAAAAATGGTGGCCCAACCAAATTTAGTCATCGTTTTGTGTGCATCTGTTGGCTGAAGGAGTTCTAGCTTACTTCGTATGAATTCTTCAAGTTCATTCTCCCGATAAAGTTGTATTGAAAGAAGAGAATATAAAGGTCACACTTGGGCTTAGTAAGAGCAGTATAGACTTCTTCAAGAAAGAAGCTAAAAAACAGCATACCCAATATCAGAAGATGATTCGAAGGCTTCTAGATCTCTACGTTGCCCATTATAAGCAAAAACCTCGGGAAAATGGCTGATAAGGGACTTATTATACCTTTTGTTTTTAGTCAACCTTATGCTGACACTTTGGATTGTATATCTCTGATCCTAAACTATCCCGAAGGTGTGGGAAAGTGAATTATTGAGGTAAAAGCCGGAAGAAATGTTGTTATTTAAAAAAAGCTGGAATGAAGATCAGATAATAAGGGGGGTAACTCAAATTAACAATTAAATGAAACAGAGTTTTTCTACAATCTCATATGTTAGGCACAGGACAAACTCAATTAATCACCAATAAAATTCTATTGACAAATTATTTACATTATAGTAAAGTTTAAGTAATCCAGATTACTGGAGGTGGATGTTTTATACATCGGCCCGCGAAAGCGGGCTTTTTTTATGGCAACTTCTTTAATCCATACCCATTTAATTTATCAAATCTCATATAATATTTCCTATTTCTCAGAATCCTTACGATTTTATCACCAAAAACGTCTTTTGTTTTTTCAATTAAGTGATATTCAATTAGAATGTCTCTTCGTGAAGGATGAGCTATCAGATCAGCAATCTGTAATCAGGTAATATTCTTACTCTTTGGCTTAACTTGTAGTCTCTTTGATGTTAAACATTGTTGAAATCTTTTTGCTTCAAAATATTCTGTTCCTTTTTCATATATCCTTTCAAATGAATCTTTTAACCTTAGGTCTTCTTGACCACCACGTGACTCAATCATTACATCACCGACAAGTTTTTTTTCTTCGAGAAAAAATAGGTATCGTTCTAATAATACAGCAAGACAATAATGATATGGGTCGTATTTCCAGACTTTATAAGTTTGATTATGTTCTTTCTTATCTAGTAGAACTGAGATAACTTTATACTCCCAATCCTCTAGCTTTTCTAATAGTATTTTGTCAAACTTTTTTCGCAAATTATCGTCCTTTAAAATTCCAAAAACTCCTTTATAATTAATCATTTCCTTTCGATGAAAAATAACTGGTTCGTCTGGATGAGAACCGAAGTAGATTTTCTTTATTCTTTCGAAGTCATCATGCAAATATTCAGCTACATATTTTAAGCTTATGATAATACCTGTTAAGCTTAAAAATCTGTGGTTTGGATTATCAGAGCTTTTTAGATCAGAATTACCAGTTTCATCGATGTATATTCGATATTTCTCCATTTATAAACTCATTTTCTGATTAGTATCTTATTAGTAAAATAATAAAATCTTGGGCATTTCGCACAAGGGTCCTGGCGCTGCCAATCTTATTGCTGATTATTATAACTCACCGGAAGAATTAAAGCAAATCTTAGGAAAATAATGCAATGAAAATGAAAATTATGAAATATTTTGTGAGATGTCTTCAGAATTATGTTGATTTGCTAAAATAGATACTTAAAAATTATTTATCATATAAAAGTATGTATATTTATATTCACCATTTTACCACATTTTAATATTCTATTTTAATGAGTACAGTACATTTTGAATGGGATGAGAAGAAGGACAAACAGAATCAGCAAAAACACTGTGTCCCATTCAGGCTTGCACAATATGCCTTTGCAGATCCTGATGCGGACAAGCCACATTCAAGATTAAAAAGATATTTTCTTGCAAACTAAAGTTTGTGCCTATTGGGCAGGAAAATCAGTATTAAGGTACTAGAAGTGGGGAAGAATGCCTTCTTTTTGGGTATTCCGCAATTCCCTGCGGCGCGCTTGCTCCTTTGGACAACACTTGAAGCATCTTCCGCAACTGATACATGACGCCCTGTCGGGTTCGCACGTTTTCCTCTTCCGCCGGATTGATAATTCAATGAGTTTAATACTGAACACAAGCCCAAGGAAACCGCCAAAGATAAACCCGCCCCCCCTGAATTGTTCTCTTATTGATAGTGCTTCCTGGAATAGTTCAACCTTCGGCTTGCCTGTCTCACGAAATATTCTGCTGTCCAAAGTGGTATCGTCTACAAGGCCCAGGTCTTCAATCATTACCTGATCAGCAAGGAGCACAGTCCTATTTAGCCTGGATAAGCTCAGATTGAGACGGGAGCCGAGAAACCCGCCTCCAAGAATAAGAACGGGTAACAGGAGCAAAAGGATCAAAAGGCGCCTGATTCCTGTGAGATTAT
>JAUVWI010000106.1 GCA_030604195.1 Spirochaetales bacterium | reverse complement strand
CTAGCAGACCTGGATAAAAAGCCAACTGAGTGTTTGATCCAGCCCGCACTGCGATAAAACCTATCCCATCGCTCCACAATTCTTCCTCCCGGCCCTATTGAAAATACTGATGCGTCAGTACTGAATACTAATTAGCTCTATTGACATCCATCCGGATTAAGTGTATGCTAAGTGCATGGCGGTAAAAACTATTACGATTGATATGGCGGCATATGAAGCATTATCGAAAAGGAAACGCACTAACGAGTCGTTCAGCCAGGTAATCAAGAGAATTCTCCGGGAAGATCGGTATTCAGCAAAAAATCTCTTTACCCACCTTACTGCGACAGCCCTCGCTGATGAAACCCTTGATGCAGTGGAGAAGCAGGTTCGACTCCGCGAGCAAACCTACCCTGAAGATATTTCTCTGGATTGATATCCTGTGTTTTTAGATACAAGTTTTATTGTAGACCTTATGCGGGAGTCGAACACAGGCGCCTTCGGACCTGCATCGAAAAAGCTTAAGATCATCGGCAGTACAAAGCTCAGATTACCTCTTTTTGTACTATGTGAGCTGCAGGCTGGTATAGAGAACTCCAGTAATCCTGCAGTAGAGCTGGCTAAATTGCAAGAGTTAACTGAATTTATGCAAGTGGTCTACCCAACCCCTGGATTTGCGATGACCTACGGGGAAATTGAAATGACCCTCAGGCAAATGGGGACTCCCATACCACTCATGGACCTGCTAATTGCTGTACTTGTAAAAAATGAAGGATCCCCGATCATCACCAGAGATGTCAAGCATTTAAACCGGGTACCGGGTATTGTGGTTTATACTTACTAGTTCCAGACAATATTCTGCGGCTGATCGCTGTTAATAATGCACAATAAGAATAGTTGAGAACATCCTGATGATTCTACAAGTGCTAATCAGAAATTCCCCTTGCTTTTTTATTTAAAACCTGATTTGAATTGATATTTTACAGCAATTTAATTTAAGGAGAAAATAAATGGCAGGAGAACTTGTTGTTATTGCCCTTGGGGGCAATGCCATTAAACAGGCCCATGAGCAGGGCTTTACCGAGGAACAATTCAAAAATGTTGATGTTACGGCTGTCCAGATTGCTCAGCTGGCCAAGGACGGCTACCGCCTGGTTGTTACCCACGGTAATGGACCCCAGGCCGGGGCCCTGTTGATACAGCAGGAAGAAGCTGAAAGCCATGTGCCCGCCCAGACCCTGGCCGTATGCGGGGCCATGACCCAGGGGCAGATCGGCTGGATGATGCAGAACCGCATAGCCTTTCACCTGGCACAGAAGGAGCATGCCTTACCGGTATGCACCGTAGTCACCCAGGTGGAAGTGAGTAAGGACGATCCTGATTTTCAAGATCCCACCAAGCCGGTGGGCCCATTCTACACCAAAGAAGAAGCCTTAAAGCTGAAAGAGAAGAAAGGCTACATTGTAAAAGAGGTAAAACCCGGCATACAGCGGGGCTGGCGGCGGGTGGTGCCTTCGCCGGAGCCTCTGGATATTGTAGAAAAAAAATCCATTAACTCTCTGCTGGCCGGCGGCATCATAGTAATAGCCTCCGGAGGAGGCGGCATCCCGGTAGAGAAAAATGAAGACGGCAGCTATTCAGGTATAGATGCGGTAATAGACAAGGATAGAGCCGGCTTCAAACTGGCACAGGCTGTTAACGCTGACAAGTACCTGATCCTTACGGACGTGGAAAAGGCTTTCATCAATTTCAACAAACCGGATCAGAAAGCCCTGGACACAATCACCGTTGACAGGGCAGAAAAATATTTGGCTGAAGGCCACTTCCTGATGGGTTCCATGGGACCCAAGATCCAGGCGGCCATTCGCTTTGTCCGCTGGAGCGGTAAAGAGGCGATTATAACATCACTGGATAAGGCGGAGGATGCTCTTCAGGGCAAAACCGGGACCCATATAATTGCTTGACTGTGAGAATATTTTATTTAGACTAAAACAAACAAATAAGGGAGGTTTTTATGCTATTACCTTTGAAATTTTGCGCCTTCAGCGCAAAACGTAATCAACTCCAGCGCCCGGAGGAAGTCCTGTGGACGCCCGAATATATTGTGTTGGACTTCTGCCTTAAGAACTTCGGTTGCGGATGTAATCTGCTCTGGGAAAAGAACTGTTATTATTTTACTTTCCCTGCTCTTATTAACCGCTGTAATCTTTACCGGCTGTAAGCCCAAAGAAGAGGCGGCGGCGGAAAAGGAAGAGGCGGTTAGCAAGTTTAAGATTGCCTTTATCTACATTGGCCCCCCGGGTGACCTGGGCTGGACATACGAGCATGACCGCGGCCGGAAAATGGTGGAAGAGAAGCTTGGCGAAAAGATCGAGACCGCTTATATAGAGAATGTGCCGGAAGGTCCCGATGCTGCCCGGGTTATCCGCCAGTACGCCCAGCAGGGGTATAAAATGATCTTCGCCACTTCCTTCGGCTATATGGATCCCATGGTTGAGGTTGCCCAGGAGTTTCCCGATGTCTACTTTGAACATTGCTCCGGGTATAAAACCGCGGATAATATGGCCACCTACTTCGGCCGTATATACCAGCCGCGTTACCTGGCAGGCATTGTAGCCGGAAAAATGACTGAGAAAAACCAGATCGGCTATGTGGCCGCCTTCCCTATTCCCGAGGTAATACGCGGCATCAATGCCTTTACCCTGGGAGTGCGCTCGGTAAATCCCGGAGCCGAGGTACGGGTTGTCTGGTCCAATACCTGGTATGACCCGGTAAAAGAGCGTGAAGCAGCTGTGGCCCTTCTGGATGCAGGCGTTGATATTATTACCCAGCATCAGGACACCACTGAACCGCAGAAGGCGGCCCAGGAGCGGGGCGCCTTAAGTATTGGCTATGACTCGGATATGCGCAGCTTTGTCGGTGACACGGTATTGACCAGTCCGGTCTGGAACTGGGGCGCCTACTACGTGGATACTGTAGAGAGCGCTCTGAATGGAGGCTGGAAATCACATCAGTTCTGGGGAGGTCTTAAGGCAGAGGGCGGTGTGGTAGAGTTGGCTGACTTCAGTCCCAGAGTTCCTCAAGAGGTAAAGGATCTCGTTGAGCTTGAGAAAAAGAAAATCATCGACGGCAGCCGGGATGTCTTTCACGGCCCGGTAGTAGATCAGAAAGGGACAACCGTGGTAAAAACAGGTGAGAGCATGGGTGATGTGGATATGCTCAATATGAATTTCTTCGTTCAGGGTGTGGTCGGAACCATTCCCGGCCAATAAAGAAATCACCTAAAACAGCTGAGGGGGCTTAAAAAGCCCCCTCAGCTTATATTATAAGCTTTTAATACCATGACAACCGCCCTTAATAAAAAAGAGAGACCCCTGGTAAAGATGGAATCCATCTCCAAACATTTCCCCGGAGTTACGGCCAATGACAGGGTGGATCTTGAGTTGTACCCCGGCCAGGTATTAGCCCTGCTGGGGGAAAACGGCGCCGGTAAAAGCTCACTGATGAATGTACTGGCCGGGCTGTACCGGCCAGATGGGGGAGATATCTTTATCAGGGGAAAGAGAGTAGAGATCAACTCTCCCCGGGACGCCTCAAACCTGGGCATCGGCATGGTCCACCAGAATTTCATGCTGGTAGATACAATGACCGTGGCCGAGAATATCATCCTGGGAATGGCAGACCTGCCCTTTATTCTCCGGTTGGAGCAAGTAAAAGAGGAGGTTCGCCTGCTTTCGACCCGTTATAACCTGCAGGTGGATCCCGATTCCTACATCTGGCAGTTGAGTGTCGGCGAGCAGCAGCGGGTTGAAATTCTGAAATTAATCTACCGCGGCGCCGATATCCTTATCCTTGATGAACCGACTGCAGTGTTAACCCCTCAGGAGGCCCTGGATCTGAATCAGGTTATCCGCCGGATGATCTCAGAGGGCAAGGCCGTAATCTTTATTACCCATAAGATGGAAGAGGTAATCCGCTTCTCCGATTGTGTACGCGTGCTTAACCGGGGCCGCCTGGTAGCGGTAAAGAAGACTGCAGAGACCAGCCCCGGAGAACTGGCCCGCCTAATGGTAGGACGCGAGGTACTCTTCCGCCTGGAGAAAGAGCCGCCCGATTATGGAGAAAAAAGGCTCGAATTGATAGAGGTCAGGGCCAAAGATGACAGAGGGCTGCCTGCCCTTTGCGGAGTAAGCTTTTGCATACGCAGCGGTGAGATCCTGGGTATTGCCGGAGTAGCAGGCAATGGGCAGCGCCAGCTTGCCGAGGTGGCAACCGGACTGCGCAAAGCAACGGGGGGGGAAATATTTATCAATAACAAAGATAAAACCAACAGCAAGCCTATTGACTTTATCACTTCCGGTGTAAGCCACATTCCTGCGGACCGTATGGTTATGGGAGCAGTCGGAGACATGAGCGTAGCCTACAATCTGGCTATGAAGGGCTATCGCTCGCCGCCCCTTGCCGGCTTTGGTTTATTGAAGCCCGGCCGGATTATGGATTTCGCCAGACGGCTGATCAAGGTTTTTAGCATTACCACACCCACGCCAGACACCTTTATCAAGTTTCTCTCAGGCGGCAATATCCAGAAGGCAATTCTGGCCCGCGAAATTGAAGCCTGCGGCGGTTTATTGGTGGCTGTCTACCCCTCAAGGGGGCTCGATGTTGGCGCTGCCGAAGCGGTGCGCAAGCGCCTTCTGGAACAGCGGCGGGCCGGCACCGCTGTTCTGCTTATATCTGAAGACCTGGAGGAACTGTTAAGCCTGGCTGCCCCGCCTTTTCGGCCGTGCCCACCTGGGGCTGATAATGGCCCTGCTTCTGGCACTGGTGCTCTGGCTGGTTCTCAACCGCACCCGCTGGGGTTTTGAAATTAAGATTATCGGCCATAACAAGAGCGCGGCCCGTTACCTGGGTATAAACTTGGCCCGCAACATTGTGCTGGCCCTGCTTCTATCCGGTGCGCTCAGCGGGCTGGCCGGAGCCTGCGAGGTTGCCGCTATTTCCCGGCGGCTGCAGCAAGGGCTCTCCATAGGTTACGGCTACACAGCCATTATTGTAGCCTGGATGGCCCAACTGAATCCTATTGGCGCCATATTTGTGGCTGTGCTCATGGCCGCCCTGCTGGTGGGAGGCGACCAGGTGCAGATGATCATGGGACTTCCCTCTGCCATGGGTCTTGTTCTTCAGGGTATGATACTTTTTCCCATGCTGACAGGGAATCTCTTCACCGAGTACCGCCTGCGGTTTTTAGGATTGCCGGCCTGGATTGATAAAAGGCAAAGGACAGGGGAGGTTTCCCCATGATCGAACTACTTGCCTCAATTCTGACTATTACCCTGCGTGCGGGAACATCGCTAATCTACGCTACTGTGGGAGAGATATACACCGAGCGTACCGGCATTCTGAACCTGGGCATTGAAGGCATTATGCTAATGGGAGCGGTTACCGCGTTTGCCGTGAGCTATTACTCCGGCAGCCTCTTCCTGGCGGTTTTAACGGCCATGACAGTTGGCGCCCTGCTGGCCTTAATACACGCATTTTTAACCAATACCATGCGCGCCAACCAGGTGGTGAGCGGTCTCAGCATTACTATTTTCGGCAGCGGCCTGGCCAGTTTTCTCGGCCAGCGCCTTGGCCCTGCCTCTAACGGCCATTACCTGGTGGGCCTGATTGGCGCTAAATTCAATGTGATAACCATTCCCCTGTTAAACAGGATCCCCGTACTGGGAGCATTGTTCAAGCAGGATATTCTGACCTATTTTGTCTACCTGCTGGTGCCTTTAGCCTGGTTCTATCTCTACAAAACCCGCCACGGCCTGAATCTGCGGGCAGTTGGGGAAAACCCGCAAACCGCAGACGCCATGGGTATAAGTATTTTCAGGGTTCGCTACCTGTACACGATCCTTGGCGGTATGCTGGTGGGCCTGGGGGGCGCACATCTCTCCCTGGCCTATACCCCGGGATGGGCGGAAAATATTACCGGCGGCCGGGGCTGGATAGTTATTGCCCTGGTTATATTTGCCATGTGGAATCCGGCCCGCGCTGTATTCGGCGCCATACTCTTCGGGGGCATCAACGCGGTGCAGTTCCGGCTGCAGGCTGCAGGCACCACTATTCCGGCATCATTTCTAAATATGCTTCCCTACCTGGCAACAATCGGGGTTTTGGTAGTAATGACCTGGTGGGAAACCTTAAGCAAGCGCATTGGGGCGCCGGCGTCACTCTGCAAGCCTTATATGCGTGAAGAAAAATAATCCTAATTCGCCTGGATAATCCCCAGCTTACGCCCCTCTTCGCCGGTAATCTCCAGCACCCGATCAAGCTCCTCATCCGTGTGTATGGCCATGTATGAGGTGCGTATTAAGGAGCGGTTGGGGGGCACAGCCGGACTGATTACCGGATTAACGTAAACCCCCCGTTCAAAGAGAGCCTTCCAGAGCAGGAAGGTCTGGTCATTATCTCCGATAACCAGGGGAATAATGGCAGTCTCGGCCGTGCCCGTATTAAAGCCAAGGTCATTAAAGCCTTTGATCATCTTCGCAGCTATCTGCTGCAGCCTGAGCACCCGCTCAGGTTCCCTTTCAATAATCTCCAGGGAGGCCAATACCGCCGCTATATTGGCAGGCGGCATGGAGGCGCTGAAAATAAGGGGACGGGCAAAGTGTCTTATATAGTCAATTACCCGGTCATCTCCGGCCACAAAACCGCCCAGAGAAGCAAAGGACTTGGAAAAGGTACACATAATAATATCAGCCAGCCCACTGCCGTTGAAATGCTCGGTGGTTCCCCGGCCGGTACCGCCGATTACACCGATAGCGTGGGCTTCATCTATATAGAGCCTGGCTCCGTATTTCTCCGCCAGGGCCTTCACCTCGGGGAGCTTTACAATATCCCCCTCCATGCTGAAAACACCATCCGTAACGATCAGTTTGGCCTCCTCAAGAGGAATGGCGGCCAGCCGCTGTTCCAGGTCCTTTAAATCGTTATGCTTATAGCGGCTGACCCTGGTATCGCGATTCATACCCATGGTCATGAAGATGCCGTCCACTATTGAGGCATGGTTATACTTGTCCGTGATAATATGTTCGCCGCGGCCCACAAGCGCGGAAATAGCCCCCAGGTTGGTCTGGTAGCCGGTGGAAAAACAGAGAGCGCTCTCTTTGCCCGTAAAAAGAGCAAGTTTTGCTTCCAGCTCTTCATGAAGAATTAAGCTGCCGTTAATGAAACGCGAGCCTGAACAACTGGTGCCGTATTTTTCGATTGCTTTAATTGCCGCCTCTTCCACCCGCGGGTCCTGGGCCAACCCCAGATAGTTATTGGAACCGGCCATTATCAGGGTGCGCCCCTCAATAATTACCTTTGAACCCCTGCTCTCCTGGAGAGGCCGGAAAAAGGGGTACAGGCCCTGCTTGCGCGCTTCAACCGCCCTTGTAAAGTCGTTGCATTTATCAAATATCCCAGCCATTTATCAACTTCCTTTCTGTTGTACATTCTTTACTATACCATCCATTACCAGGTTGGGAAGCCAGGGTGCCAGCCTCTTTACCAGGTAAGTAATCTTATTCATAAAACCGGGTATGATCATGAAACGCTCCTTCATCATCCCCTTGATCAGGTCTTTAGCCACTTCCTCCGGCTGCATCAGCCCAACTGTCCCGTTAATTGCCCGCACCTCCGGAAGCATGTTCCGCCTGTCTTCAACGAGCTGGGGTGTATCCGTATCTGCCGGGCAAAGCACCGAAACCCTGACCCCAAAGGGCTTAACCTCCGGGCGCAGCGCTTCGGAAAAACCAACGATCCCGAACTTGGAGGGCGCGTAAGCGGTGTAGCCGAAAGAACCGATAAAACCCAAAGAGGAAGATACATTTACAATATATCCCCGCCGCTCCTTGAGGTATTTAACCAGAGCCCTGGTCACTCCCCAGGTGCCCATAAGATTGGTGTTAATCACCCCGGCAAAGTCCTGATAATCGATCTTTTCAAAATAGTGGGTACAGGCCATTCCGGCGCTGTTCACCAGTATATCCGGAGGACCGAAGCTTTTCACCTTTTCCGGCAGCAGGCTATTCAGTTGCTGCCAGTCACCAATATCCAGTGAAAGCCAATCAATGCGCTGCCCGTTATCATTCTTCCGCCCCTCGAGAAGCGCTGCGGCCCGTGCCAGCTTCTGTTCGTCCCTGGCCACAAGCAGCACATTGCTGCCGAGTTCCACCATTGCACAGGCTACGGCAAAGCCGATACCGCTTGATCCCCCGGTTATGTAGGCGTTGGCGCCAATGAAATCACGTTTCTTCATCTCTGGAATAGTATAGTAACAGAGAGATATGTCAACCCTCCGGGGGTACAATCAAGCCCAGTTTAATGAGTCGCTTTGCCAGTAGATATATATCCTTGCTGTCATTCTCCTTTCTCAGTCCAATAGCGAGAACCAGGACCATGACTTTAGATCTCTCCACTTGATAAACCACCCGGTATCTACCGGCAGCTCGAATGCTGCGCAACCCTTTTAAAGAATGGGTCAGTGCCTTGCCCTGCTTCTCCGGCTCATGGGCCAGCCCTTTTATCTTTTCCAGGATAGTTGCCCGAACATTCCGATCATGAGCACGCAGCATTTCCCTGGCAGTCACAGTGAAAGAGATTTTATAAGTCACCCCAATTCCCTGGCAACTTCTTCAAAGGGAATCAGCTTTCCTTCAGCAGCTTCACCAAGGCTTTTCTGCAGCCTGGCCATCATATCCGGATTGCCCATGATCTCCAGTGTCTCGGTAATGGCTTCATAAAGTTCCCAATCCATTACAGCCAGGACGGGCTTATTCCGCTTTGTAATAGCTAAAACCTCCCGCTCAAGAGCGCCGTGAATAGACATCAGCTTCTCACGCGCCTCTGAAATTGCCATACTCTTCATGCCTTTGCCTCCCTTCCGTACATCTAAATGTACTTTATGACGCTAAATCCTGTCAATATATCTTATTTGCAGCTTCTGCGGGTAAAACAAAAAAGGCGACTCCTTATAGGGCCGCCTGGTTATTAGCTTGAGGTTGCCGTATATTTATAGCTGGATACGCGCGTTTAAAGCCCCGCCCAGGGAACCGCTGGTAAAGTTGTACATACCGCTCAGATCAAATTTCAGCAGCAGGTTCAGGGAAAGCCCGCCGAAGGCGCGCATGGCCCAGCCCTTGGTATCCGATTCTACCAGCAGGCCGCTGGTGGTCAGATCCGGAGGGGTCTGGCCGGCAGCTTCATAAAGTGAGATGATCTGGTTGATTTGGGTCTGGGAAATTGAACTAAATGTACCAACTGTACCATTATCACTCCATAAGACATCAGTTTCGGCGCCGCCCCCTGCCGAGGAGGTGCCGTAGGCCATGCCCAACCCCACATGGGGGGTGATAACCAGCAGCTTCTTGCTCGCCTGGATCTTAAAATCGATTACATGGCTCTGCCAGTTGAAGTTAAGATCAGGATCGGTAAGTCGTAAAACATCAGGACTAGCATCTCCGCCAGTATCTATCCCTGTAAGTGTAATATCCTGATCTCCATCCAAAATTCCCGGCAACGTAATACCGCCGTTGAGCATGGTATAACCCACACCGAATGATACTTCCGGAAGGGGCCCGGTGCTCTTCAAAATCCTGTAACGCACATCGCCGCCAACCATCAGGTAATCCATGTTAAAGGGCATGAGCACCTTGGCATCATCGGGCAGCACACCTATCTTGACACCGGCGTCAAAGGGCAGAATCAGGCCGCCCACCCGCCCTTCAATAGTATAGGCGGGAAAGGGAGCTCCCCAGGTCTCTATGAAATCCATCTCACCGCCCAGGCTGGCGCCCAGGACCTCAAAGACCGGCTTCATAGCATCATAAGGAACAGAGGTCGCGCCCACGGTAATTCCCACACCGAAGTGGGGAAAGTGGCCTATATAGGCGTCGGACCAGTTGAGGCCGACGGCCGCCGTAAAAGGCAGTGATTTGGCCACCTCGGTGGCGAAATCCTCAAAACCATCTTCATAATCCGAATAATCAATCGCTTGTGCCTGAAGGCTGAAAACCAGCAGGGCCATTAAACTGAAAGTTATAATTATCTTCTTCATAGTTTCCTCCTGTAGTCATAATTATATTACCTTCCTTCAAAAAAAACCAGCGCTTCTTAGAAATTCCCCATGGGTGGCGGTTGTGGACAAAATTGTTGCAGGCGCCGTGGGCAATGAGTTATAATTTGTTACAGGGAGGGGCTGCTAACGTGCCTACCTTAAGTTTCTTTTCTTCTTTCTCTTTTTCTTTCTTTTTCTCTTTCTTCTTTTCTTTTATAAAAACTGGGAGGATTAAATGTGCAAGACAGGAATTGTGCCGTACTATTGAAAGAAAAACTTAAAATATTCTCTTTAATAACGCTTTTTCCTGATATAAGGAAGAATCCCGAAATACCATTAAGGGACATTATTCTGTCCCTATTTCTAATGCCCTTCTTTGGGCTTACTTCCCTGCTATCTCTGGATAGAGAAGCCAGGAAGAAACAATTCAAAAAGTTATTTGGCAGCAAGAGGAAGATGGTGGTCAGTGATTCTACTCTGAAAAGGGTGTTGAGTTGGCTAAGTAGAAAAACAGCTATCGTCTTTCTACTTGGATTTTTAAAGGTCTTTGAGAATGAAGGTCTTTCCAGAAAGAAGCTT
>JAUVWI010000057.1 GCA_030604195.1 Spirochaetales bacterium | reverse complement strand
CTAGCAGACCTGGATAAAAAGCCAACTGAGTGTTTGATCCAGCCCGCACTGCGATAAAACCTATCCCATCGCTCCACAATTCTTCCTCCCGGCCCTATTGAAAATACTGATGCGTCAGTACTGTACCCCGGCCCTGGGACTTGTTTGGAAATTAGTGATCCTATATACTGAGACGCTGATTAGGATATTTATGGAGAAAAAAGCTCAACCAGGTCATAATCTATCTATCCTGAAAGAGATTAGCGAGGAACTTCTTTCTAAACGAAGTATCAAAGCCATGCTGCCGCCTGTATTTTCTCTTGCCGAGGAACTGCTGCAGGCAGCTGCGGGTATTATGCTTCTTGACCGAGAAACTCCGGGAATTCCCAAATGTTATACACACATCAGATCAAATAGCAGCTTCAGCGATTATGAAATCCTTCGCCTACAGCAAAAAAATCTAAGCTGCCGCGAGCCCTTTATTATTAACGATTACCAGCGCCATGCTGATAGTCTTCCTGATCTGGTAAAATCCGGTGTCACCGGTATAATATCCAGCCCCATGACACAAAATAAAAAACAGATAGGCAGCCTCTCTTTTTTTTCTCTTGACAGAAAAAACATATTTGACAACCATGATCTTAACGCCCTGCAAATTATTGCCCGGATAATGGCACAGGCAATAAAACACAGCCTTTCCAGCCACCAATACCGGTTATCAAAGAGGGCAATTGATGCCGTACTTCACGCCAATCCCGCTTTAAATGCATCGTTAGACCTGCAGTCAGTATTAAGTTCACTATTGACCGCGGCACTGGATCTGGTGCCTGCCAACCGTTCCCATATCTTTCTTTACAACCGGGGCCGCTTAAGTTTCGGCGCCGCCCTGGATAAGGAAGGAAAAACAGCCACACCCTACTCAAACCCCAGAAAGAATGGCCTGACCTATATGGTAGCCCGGAGCGGTAAAACAAAAATAATTACTGATATGAAAAATGATCCGATTTTTAAAAATGCTCCAACGGATTGGCACGGTTCAATTGTCAGCATTCCCCTTAAAATAGGAGAGCGGGTAGTGGGCGTGATGAATATTTCCCGTCCCACGGCGGGCCCATTTACCAAAGATGCTATCAGGATATGGAATCTGTTCTCCAACCAGGCGGCAATTGCCATTGAAAACGCCCGGTTGTTCGAAGCGGAAAGGAAACAGAATGAGCGCATTGAAGCGCTGCGCTCTGCAGTTACAGTAATAAACAGCAGCCTGGATATTGGTGATGTGCTCGATTTTATTTTAACGGAGCTCAGGCGGGTAATACCCTATGACAGCGCCTCGATCATGTTAATAGATGGCAACAGGCTGCGGGTGGTCGGTGGTAGAGACCTTCCGGATAGAGAAATAATCGGCAAAACATTTCCAAGCAATGAACTTGACCAGGAAATCGCCGCAACCCGGAAACCGCTGATTATTGAAAATGCCGGAGAGGATGAGAGGTTCTTAGGCTGGGGCGGTACCGGCTATGTTCGGGGATGGCTGTCCGCGCCGCTGATCTCTAAAGAGAAGATGATCGGTTATATAACCCTGGACAGCAGATCGCCCGGGGCTTTTTCACAGGATGATGCGGAAATTGCCACCAGCTTTGCCTATGAAGCGGCTATGGCCGTTGAGAATGCCACCCTGCATAAAAACCTGAAGGATAAATTAAGAGATCTGCAGGAATCCCGTGATCAGCTATTACATAGTGAGAAACTGGCGGCAATAGGCAGACTGGTTGCCGGTGTAGCTCATGAGCTGAATAACCCCTTGACCTCAATTATCGGTATAGCTCAAATTCTGCAGACCTATGAAGTGAACCAGGAAATTTCCGATTACCTTGTGTCCCTGGTAAGAGAGGCTCATAGAACGGCTAATATTGTCAGAAGTCTTTTGGATTTTTCCCGCCAGCATAAGCCGAACAAGGGAATCATCGAAATTCACCAGGTATTGAAAAGCGTTTTTGATATACTTGCCTATGACCTGAGATCAAATAATATCAACCTGGTTACTGAATTCAGCCCTGATGTTCCTTCTACCATGGCCGACCCTCATAAACTGCAGCAGGTTTTCGTAAACCTGATTACCAATGCAAGGCAGGCCCTGGTAGAATTGAAAGAGGAGGGTCAATTAACTGTTGTTACTCAAACAGGGGCCTCACTCTATAACAAAAGAAGCCGCGGCCTGCAGGGGATGGCTGATCCCGTTATCGAGGAAGTTATACGGATAATTGTCAGGGATACGGGGCCCGGAATTCCTGCCGCTGTTCTACCACATATCTTCGATCCATTCTATACCACAAAACCAATAGGCGGGGGCACCGGACTGGGGCTGTCGGTCTGTCATGGAATTATCAGGGAGCATGGCGGTTATATGTGGGTAGAGAGCACCGAGGGAAAGGGAGCCTCCTTTTATGTTGAACTGCCGGTTATCACCCCTGATACTTACCGCCGATCTGATAATCAGGAGAATGACCCTTCTGCTCATCGGCAGGATATGACACCTGCTGCAGCTAATCTACTAATTGTTGAAGATGAAGAGTCAATACGAAGGGTAATGACGCGTTATTTAGAGAGTTCGGGCTACACAGTCAGTCAAGCTGCAGATGGAGAGCAGGCCTACTCCATGATCCTTGGAAATAATTATGATCTGATCATCTGTGATATAAGGATGCCGCGATTAAGCGGAGCCGCCCTTTACTCCAGGCTGAAACAAAGAGAGCCGCAAAAAAACAACCGCTTTCTGATTATTACCGGTGATCTGGTTAGCGGAGAATCAGCGCAATTTTTGAAAGAAACCGCTCTGCCCTATCTTTCCAAACCCTTTGAAATGGAAAAATTAGCTAAAAAGGTGGCTGCGGCAATCAAATCATACCTCTAACCCATACTGTATTTTTTTATTCCAAGAAGAAACCCTAAATAAATTCACTAACTGAAGCCGGGTAAAAAAAATGCTTGACACAATAAATTTTCTTTGATAATATTCAGTATAGAAAAACGATGTTCAGTTATGCAGAACAATATTTGAAAGGAAAATCAGTAAATTGAAAAGTGTTCGGAAGGCGTTAGAGATATTAGACAGCTTCACCTTAGATATTAAGTATCAGGGAGTAACGGAAATCGCTACGAAACTTGGCTTTCAGAAAAGCTCTGTTCATGGTCTTCTCAATACTTTGAAAGATAAGGGCTACATAATATATGATCCAAAAACCAGAAAATATTGCCTCGGGTTTAAAATACTAGAGCTTTCAAAACGCATATCCTATCGTCTTGATTTACGTAACATTGCCCTGCCTATCATGCAGGAATTGGCTAAAAATTGTGAGGAAGATATTGCCCTGAACATCTTAGTGGAAGGTAGGAGGCTCTGCGTTGAAATAGTGGAAAGCCGCTATTTTGTCCGCCAGTTTGTTCCTATTAGCCGGGCGTTGCCGCTCCATTGCAGTGCCGCAGGAAAAGCTATGCTTGCTTTTCTATCTAACCACCAGATCGAATCTATTATTAAAAGATACGGTCTTCCTCAATTTACCGAGAAGACCATTACTAATGAAAAAGTACTCATGGCGGAGTTGAAGCGAATAGAAGCTCAAAGGTACGCCGAGAGCTATGAGGAGTATGGAAAAGATGCGGCAGCTATTGCTTTCCCACTCTTTGACATAGAAGGATCAACCATTGGTTCTCTTTCAATACAAAGCACAGTAAACAGAATTACACCGCAAACAAAAGATCATTTCATAACCGAAGGACTAAAAGCCGCAGAAAAGATCAATTTGCTCCTTCAGGCCATCGCCTGATCGCCTGGATGAGCCAAAGGTTTTGCTGAGAAGAAAAATAAGTGAGCTGAATAAATTATAAACTGCTTTGGCGCGAAAATACAATCTGGATCCCTGATCCAAAAAAAACAAGGAGGTATTGTAATGCGTTTTAGTCAAAAAATTCTACTTTTTATCCTGTTGATTGGTTCCGGAGCCATGTTATGGGCCGGAGGGCAACAGGAGGCTGCCACAAAAGAGGTAGCTGAGCTGCCTCAGGTAACCTGGAAACTGGCCGGAGTTCATGCGGTCACTACACCGGAAACAAAGGGACTGAATCATTTCGCCGAATTGGTCAAGGAAATGAGTGGTGGTAAATTTATTGTCAATATTTACCCCGCCGGTCAGCTGGGGAAGGATGCCGTGGCCATGGTGGAAAACTTGATGATGGGCTCCATTGAGATGTTCGGAAATGTCATGGATTGGAACCAGCATCTGGTGAAGGATTATGCTATTCTGGCCATGCCCTTTTTGTTTGAAGATATTGAAGCTGTGAAGGAATTCCAGCAGGGAAGTATTTATCAGGAAATGGGCGAAAGGATAATTAAAGAGCGTGGTGTACGGCTAATTGCTGATAACTGGTACCGTCTACCCAAGGTGCTGCTTGCCAAGCGACCTATTGCTTCCCTCGAGGATCTTAAGGGCTTGAACATGCGGATGCCCAGCCTTAAAACCTACTTCGAAACCTGGAAAGCATTGGGGGCAAAACCTACAGTAATCCCCTGGGCGGAAGCCTTTCTATCTTTACAGAAAGGAGTTGTGGATGGGATGGACTCTCCCCTGGGTTCCATCTATGGGATGAAATTTTACCAGGCCGCTAACTATATAATGATGACCAACCATCTCGTTGCACCTATGAATATTCTGGTCAATGAGCAGAAATTCCAGGAGCTTCCCGCCTCCTATCAAAATATCCTGTTAGAGGCTGGAAAGGAAGCTGGGGATTATTATACACAACTCGTGATCGATATGTTTAAAGAAGATAAGCAAAAAATGGAAGCGGAGGGTGCTCAGTTCTTAGAAATCGATACTCTCTCATTTATAAATGCTGCAACCAGGGTCGCCGAGAAGTTCGAAGCAGAAGGCATGTGGAAAGAGGGACTGTTCAAGGCCATAACAGAATCACAATAGCGGACCTGGCACTGGCTCCGGGAGCAAGTTGTTCCTTCTCCCGGAGCTTTATAGTAGAAAGAGGCTGAAATGATGACAGGGTTTATTTCTAAATTAGAACGAATAGACGCGGTTATTCTGAAAATTGAAATGGTATTCTGCTGTGTTTTAGTAGTTGCTATGGTGTTCAATGTCGGATTAAGCGTTTTTATGCGCTACATCTTTAAAAGCCCGCTGATCGCCGGCATGAATATAGCGACACTGATGCTTGTATGGCTTACATTCTTTGGCGCCAGCGCGGTATACAAGCAGCAGGGCCATATTGCTCTAGAATTTCTTTTAAAATGCTTTTACCCGGGGGTGCAGGTAATGATCAGAATATTAGTTTTCCTGTCTATTGCTATTGCTCTTCTATGCACAATAATTCAGGCCATCCTTCTAATGCAGATTCAATGGACACAACAGATCGTAGCCCTGGGAATTCCGCGCAGCTTCCTTTCCCTGCCTGTAGTCATCGCAGTAAGTCTAATGCTATTTTCTACCTTCAGATACCTTATTACAGAGATCAATAAAAAATCTGACAGCTCGGAGAAAGTATTATAATATGGCCTTAGCAGTACTTTTATTTTCATTTTTTATCTTACTTCTCTTCGGCTGTCCAATTTCATTTACCTTACTCATATCTTCAATGCTCACCCTGCTGGTGAAGGGCCTTCCTCTGGCCATGATTCCCCAAAATTTGATCGGCGGCGCTGAAAGTTTTACCCTCTTAGCCGTACCTTTCTATATTCTTGCCGGTGAAATTATGAATATTGCCGGTATAACCCAGAGAATATTCAATTTTGCACTTGCCCTGGTTGGACATATTAAAGGTGGATTAGGACATGTAAATGTACTGGCCAGTATGGTTTTTGCCGGTATCTCAGGTTCCGCCAGTGCAGATGCTGCCGGTCTGGGTCGAATAGAGATTGAGGCTATGCGTCATGAGGGTTACGATATGCCCTTCGCCGCAGCCATTACTGCGGCATCTTCTACCATTGGTCCCATTATACCCCCCAGCATCCACCTGATTATTTATGGCGCTATTGCCGAGGTTTCAGTGGTAGACCTGTTCATAGCCGGGATTGTGCCCGGTATCCTTCTTGGTTTAGCCCTGATGGTTACCATCTACATCATGGCCTCAACCGGAATGGTAAAATGTCCGGTGAGAGCCCGTAAATCCTGGAAAAAAATTTGGATCGCTTTCCGCGAGGGATTTTTCTCACTTTTAGCACCGGTTATCATTTTGGGTGGAATCCTCCTTGGTGTGGTAACACCCTCCGAAGCGGGGGTGATTGCCATTCTTTATGCCACGTTCTTAGGGATTCTCTATAAAGAACTAAACCGGAAAAACATAATACAGGCGCTTAAAAATACAGTTCGATCCACATCCGTGGTTATGTTTCTTCTGGCCACTTCCAAGGCTTTTGCCTGGCTTATTACTGTCGAGCGGGTGCCTGAGCTGCTTGCAGAAAGAATGCTCAGCATCTCAACCAACACCAATTTTAGTCTGATTTTTATTTGTATTGGGCTCCTGTTGATTGGCACAATTGAGAGTGCTTCCGCTAATCTGGTTATTGTGACCCCAATTTTAGTTTATATAGCTTTGATGTTGAATATCGATCTGGTTCATCTGGGGTTGATTACAGTATTTGCCCTGATGATTGGGCTGATTACACCACCCGTTGGGACTTCCCTTTATATTGTTGCCGATGTGGCTTCCATTCCTTTTGAAAAATTGGTTAGGGCAACAATCATCTTTGTAATACCAATGATAATCGTCCTTTTTATTTTAACCTTGGTACCGGATTTGGTCCTCTTCCTGCCAAGGGTGTTTGGATATTCCGGTTAATAACAAAGAACAATATGTAATATACTGAGCAATAATGAGTGATATTAAGGAGAAATTTCTATGAAAAAATATGATGTTCTTGTTTGCGGCGGCGGAACAGCCGGGATGATCGCTGCGGCAGCATCAGCCCGTTCAGGCGCTCGTACCCTTTTAATTGAACGAGAAGGATATCTGGGCGGTACGGCGACATACGGTATTCCATTTCTTGGCTTCTATTCCGGAAACGGGAGTAAAGTGGTGGGAGGCCTCCCTCAGGAACTGGTGGATCGCATGGTAGCCGCCGGCGGCAGCAAAGGACATATGCGCGGGGGAGAATGGATGGAAAAGCTTAGTGAGCAGGTAAACCATGAATTCTCTCTAACGCCCTTCGATCCGGAATGCCTGAAATTTATTGCTCAGGAGATGCTTTTAGAATCGGGAGTAGAAATGCTTCTGCAAGCTACCCTTTCCGATGTAGATGTTAAAGAGAAGCGGATCGTCTCACTGGAGTTGATGACTGTGGAAGGCAAAAAAAACGCAAATGCTGATTATTTTATCGATTGCAGCGGCGATGCCTTGCTGACTCGGCTCGCCGGTTTTCCTACCGAAATGAGAGGTCGGGGTAATATGCAGAATGTGACAAACATTATACGGCTGGGCAATGTAGATTCCGAACGTATGCTGGACGGTCTGAAATCCGGCACAAGGATTAGTGGATTGGAAGACTGGCACACCCGTATAGTCAGGGGTACACTTCTGGACGGTAGTGAAGGTATCGTACATATAGCAGGCCATGCTGAAGCCTGGCCAGACCGAATGCCTTTGACCTTCACCGGTATAAGCTGGCGCAAAGAGGAGATGTCCTTCAATATAACCCGGACTGTCAATATCGATCCTTGCAGCGCTAATGACATTACCCGTGCTGAAATCAGTGAAAGAAAAAACATTGCTGATACAGTGAAGGGGCTTACCGGGAGGGTGCCCGGGTTTGAAAAAGCCTACCTGGTAAGTAGTTCCAGCCGTGTCGGTATTAGGGAAGGAAGGCGGATCCGTGGTGAATTTACCTTGAGCGAGGAGGATGTCTTAGGAGGCGGAGAGTTTCCGGATACGATTGCCCGTGGAGCTTATCCTATCGACATCCATGATCCGAATGGAGGGAAAACGCAGTTCTCCTTCATCAAGGAAGGTGGTTCCTATGGCGTGCCTTACCGCTGTCTCATACCTGAGGGCGCTATGAACCTGTTGGTCGCCGGACGTTGTGTGTCCACAACAGGAAAAGCGCTTGGAAGCGTGCGTCTCATGGCCTGCTGCATGGCTATGGGGCAAGCGGCAGGCAGCGCTGCTGCCCTGTCAGCTCAACAAAACATCCAACCCGGAGATTTGTCTCCTGAGCAGTTGCAAGCAAGGCTTGTGAAGGATGGCGCCATCTTGCAGGTGTAGTACGGGGCATTTGCTATTTCAGCTCTCTTGCTGTTTTATTTTTATCCAAAAATCTCTGGGATTTATTATTCTAACGTCACCATAGTTACTTAGAACCAACAAGTCTTTATCCCCCGTTATTATATAATCGGCCTCAATAAAGGAACCAACATGAAGAACATTGTTATCATCTTTGTCCCTGCATACAGCTGGTAGTTCGCCATCAGGATTAATAACCTTAGCCCCTCTTTTTATGAAATTGATGCTTTCCACAAGCTTTGCTTCGGGCATTTCGAATTTTTCTCTCAACTTACCCGCAACTTCATCGATTATCCACTCGGAAAGGTAAATCTCATGACAATCGTAACAGTATTCGAATACATCATAAGTCAGACCCTTTGTCAGTAATGCTGCCAATAGCACATTGGAATCCAATACTATCTTCATGAAAAATCTTTGAAAATGTCTTCATCTGTAAAATAACCCTTTGCTTCAGCATACGGAATTAATTCTGATCTTAGTTTCCTGAACTCTTGAAGATAGAAATATTTTCGCAATGCCTTTTTGATAAGTTCGCTTCGGCTGATGTGATATTCCTTTGCAAAGTTATCGATCTTCAATTTCAGTTCATCATCTACGCTTATTGTTAAGATCTTCCTCACTGTCACGCCTCCTGTAATAAAGTGTAATACAGTTCTAAGCTTTCTTCAACCCTTATGCTATGACAGCTCATAAACTTCTTACTATAGCAAGAAGTTTTAAGTCCATTGCGGTCGAAGACCGCTATGGAATATTTGTCACTCACTCTTGTCTTTCCCCATGAGGATGTGAACATCTCACTACTTCCTTTAAATATATCCCTCCCTGCGAGATGCGGTTGTGGAGCTCGGCGCGCGTAATCTGACCATGGCGGCAACTATGGGGCTGATGCATTTTCCCTTGCCAACATCCAGCTTTTAAGGAATAATCTAAAAGTGGTTTTGCTATGCTATTACCTTTAAAATCTTTTGTGTTCAGCGCAAAAACTAATCAAGTCCAGCGCCCGAATATATTGTGTTGGACTTTTGCTTTAAGAACTTCGGTTGTGGATGTAATCTGCGCTGGGAAAAAAACGAAAAGCAGAATATACTGTACTGGATTAAATGCTGGGAAGAAGCAGGTCCCTTTCTCGAAAAGTTAAGAGGTGCTGAGCTGCAAAAAATCTCCACCATGCAGGCTCTAATCAACCTTTCCGGCGCTTATGAATCCTGTCGTCTCCATTTTAAACCCAAACCTTATTCCGGCCTGGTTGAACAGCAGAAATGGTTTAAAAAGTTGCAAACATGATTGATCTGTTCCAGGTGGCAAATCAATTACAGGATTTTTTATGGCAGCAAAGGTGGATAAATTGATAAGCTACGAAGATTTTACAAAAGTTGAGCTGCGTGTGGGCAGAGTAATACGCGCCCAGGAGTTTCCTGAAGCTAAAAAACCGGCCTACAAGCTCTGGATTGACTTCGGTGAATATGGAGTTAAGAAGAGCAGCGCCCAGATAACCACTCTTTACACTATTGAGGATATGGCAAACAGAATGGTAGTGGCGGTTACCAATTTTCCGGTCAAGAGGATAGCCGGTTTTTCTTCCGAGGTCCTGGTGCTCGGCGCTGTGGACGAACGTGAAGATGTGGTGATCCTGGGAGTGGATAGAGACATTGAGCCCGGCACCAGGGTTCTGTAGATTCTAGGTTTTTTCCCTCAGATTACAGCTTTCACCCATATATTCCACCTCGATGGTCGTATGCTCAATATCCAGATTTTCCACCAGCTCCATGATTGCACACTTCAGGTTAACTATCTCTGTTCTTGGAGTATCATTTTCCACTACCACATGGGTGGTCAGCACATGATGAGCGCCGTCAAGGGACCAGACATGGGTGTGATGCACTGACTCAACAGTATCCAGGGAAAGAATATCAGATTCCAACGAGGTGATATCCACCTCTTCCGGAACACCCTGCAGGAATAGACTGATTGTCTTCCTGAAATTCTTAGCCACATTATAGAGAACATAGAGGGTGATCACCACTGACAGCAGTGGGTCCAGGATTTTAACATCCTTGAAAAGCAGCACTATACTGACCACCAATACTGCTGCCCAGCCCAGGACATCTTCCAGTAAATGCCAGGTAACCACCCGCTCATTTAGAGACTTCCCCCCCTTCAATCGCAGCACAGCCGCTCCATTCACCGCAATGCCCACAACGGCAAAGAGCGCCATACCCGCTGCATTACTCGTTTCAGGGTTCAGCAGGCGGGGAATGGCTCTGGATAGTATAAAGAGGGAGCCAAGGATCAGCACCAGGCTGTTTACCAGCGCTCCTAAAAGGGAAAAGCGGCGGTAGCCGAATGAGTACTTATGGTCGCTGATTTTTTTTGAGCGGTTGTCGAAAAACCAGGCCAGCCCCAGGGAGAAGGCATCTCCCAGATCATGAAGAGCATCAGAGAGAATGGCCATACTGTTGGTCCAGAACCCGCCGACTATCTCCAGGAGGGCAAAGGAGATATTCAGAAAGAAGGCAATCCTGATACTGCCGGTGGAGTCATGATGATGATGGTGGTGATCAGGGGACATGTTCTCTAATATACTAAAAAAAGATACTTCTATAAATATTTTATACGCTGGAAATAGAGATTATAATGGTGTACAATATTAACCGGAAACATTCCAAGTAAGGAGCTGTAAATGAAAAAGATACTAATAATCTCGGTATTGCTAATTTTTGCTTTATTTACTGTAAGTGCTCAGGAGACTGCAGAAAAACCAATGGGGGCAATTTCCTTTATTCTCACCGATTCCTTTGCCTTTGTCGGGCTCGGAGCCGAGCTCTTTGCCGGTCCACTTGGCCTGGGCGCCACCTTTACCACCTTTATGTTCGGCGATGGTGAGTATATGCTTTACCTGCTGCAGCCCGGGGCTTACGGCCGCTTCTATCTGGGTGATTTAGCCAGCACCTTCTATCTTTCGGCAGGTGTAACCTATTTCACAGTTGCAGTAAGCGGCGGCGGCGAAAGCGATGTGTTTGATGAGGGGCTGGTGGATTTGAACATTGGGCTGGGGTATCATGCACTTATGGGTAAGAAGAACGATACCCGCTTTTGCCTGGAGATCGGTCCCAGGCTGATCACAGCAACAACTGAGGATGCCGGCACTGTGTACTTTATCCACTTCATGCTCATGTTCGGCAAGGTCTTTTAAGGCCGGGGCCGCCTTTGTAGAGCCCGGTAAAAACCGGTAAAGCGGACCCTTTTAGAGATTCTCAAGACTCTTGCGCAGCTTTCCTGAGAGGCTGAAGAGTTCCTCGGGAGACATCCGCTTTAAAAATACCATGCCCCTGGTGGCCCTGATCAAGGCGCTTGGATGCTCATAGAAATATTTTCGCCCCAGACAGGTTTTGATCATCTGATACTGCTCTACCTGTATCTTCTGGGCGAGCTCGGAAAAGGGTCCGTCATAGGCAGGGCTGGGAAAGGAGGCCTCCTTCTGGGAAATATAGGCATTCTCAAATGCGGAGTGCTGCAGGGAGAACATATTTAAAGATACCGGCACAAAAAGGTCAGCCTCAGCCGGATGAAAATGGTGCCACACATTCCGGTAACCAAGGATTTCCAGCTTTCCAGCCTCACCACTCTTAATATAACTCTTTAATGCTTCGGAAATGGCCTGCAAAACCTTGTAATGGGTATCCGGCCCCGAACCCTCCGGATCTAAAGCCAAAGTGATCACCTGGGGTTTAACCTCTTCAAGCAGCCTGATAACCGGAAGAATGTCACGCTTGAATGTTGGATCCTGGGTAAAGAGATCACCCTTATAAAAACCCAGGCGCAGGTGACGTACAAACTTCGAACTCCAGCCGAAGTAGCCCCAGAGGCAGTCCGCCTCCCATTCTCTGGTCATCCCCTTCAGTTTTTGTACGGCAGCAGTATCTTTCTGCCCCGGGTAGGCCTCTGTAAAGTACTTGAGCAGCAGCTCAATCCGCTCCTTCAGCTTTTCAAAACTTAGCTCTCCATATATAGCAATCAGATTTCGGAGCAGCCGCCTGGCTTCACCATCATCCCTCATGCCGCAGTCACCGGCGGCCACTCCGTCAAGATACTGCCAGACATCCCTGTTGCGATATACATCATTATTGGGTTCAAAGTAGTTTTCTGAAAAAAACAGGGCAAATGGCCTGCTAGAGAGCCGGGATCTCAGTTTATTAAGCTGTCCGTACATATAATTGTTGGTAACGGCTGTAAAACCACTGGTCAGGGTAACAAAATAATGGGAGGTGCTGTGTTCCCGGATATGACGCACAATATAGGGCAGATAACCGAGCATCAGGTCATCATGGTGAGGTTCAGTATGCAGAAATATTTTTCCGCTATTAATTACTGTGCCGGCCTTTACCTTTTTCTCAAGCCTTTCCGCAACTCCAGAAGTGATCTCAGAGAGCTTCATTGATTCACGCTTCAACAAATCGGCGGTAAAGGGATTGCTCAAAAAATCAGCCCTGTTGAGCTCGGCAACAGGCTTCCTTTTCTTTAATGAAAGATCGATTACCACCCTTTCCACCTGCTCTGAGGATAGTTGTTTGCTGTTAACAAATACCTCCAGCTCTCTTGCTGCCAATTTTGTTGCGGCTCCTGCGGTCAGGTAAAAACGCGAACCTTTCAGCTTCTGCAGGATAGTAGCCGGATAATGGATATGCATGTCCCGCTCAACTGCAGCCGCTGCCAGTTGAGCCTTAGCTGCGCCTGCGGCAATGATAACGGCAATGCAGTCAGGGTTATAAGAAATGGTTGCCAGCCCGATGGTAATTACCAGCCGTTTTTTGGCTACCTCCATTCCGCCAAGGTCACCTGCCGCGGCCGCCTGTGTTTCATAGTTGGTTTGTGTCAGCCGGGTGGTGGAATAGAGATCTGAACCGCTAATATTGAAACCGATATGACCGTCAGGCCCGATCCCTCCCAGAAAAAAACCGATTCCCCCAAGCCGGCGGATTTTCTCCTCATACTCCGTACACCATTGATCTATATTCTCAATAACCTTTTTCTGCTTCTTCTCTAAGGAGTCAACCCCCATGCGGCTGCGCAGAGTAAGATCAACCAGCCCCTCTGGCCAGGTCTCTTCCAGCTTCCCCCCTCTGGCCAGACCGATTTCATTGCAATTAATCAGCATTGCTTTTGCCGGATCAAGTCCGAATCCTTTAAGGTAATACCTATTTACATAGTAATAGTAACTGTTGTGCTGTTTGGGGTTTATGGGATAGAATTCGTCGATCTGTACAAAATGGAGCCCCCGTAAATCAGGTTGGCAGTTGTGGTCCACTCCCCCGTCAGCCAGTTCCCTCTGAATCGATTTTCCCCGCCAGCCGCCAACAAAGCGGGTTACCTCCCTGATAAAATACTCAGAGCTCCTACCGGTGGGTAATGAGACCACACCCTCCGGATTTTCCTGCAGCCACTCCAGAAAACGCAGAGCCGCCAGAGTTCCCAGCGCCGGAAAGCTGTCAACTACAATAACCCCGATCTTTTCACCGCTCAAGGCTAGTTTTTTTTGAGCACCTCTGGCTAAGGCAATTTCTTCTACACGGGATAACATACTATTTACTATATAGGGGTAAGCGTCTATCTAACATAAAAATTGATCAATAATCAGTCTACCGGCGAAAAATCTTCCTTACCGGCGCCGCATACCGGACAGACCCAGTCATCCGGGATGGATTTAAAAGCCGTACCGGGATCAATTCCGCCATCCGGATCCCCTGCTTCGGGATCATAGATATAGCCGCATACATCACATACATACTTCTTCATTTATTCACCTCCTGATAGTTAAATCAAGCTATTCTCCACGATGGAAAAGCTCCCTGTCAAGCATATAAAGCCCATGCTATCATTACTCTTCTCCCTTCCATAAACCATGCAGGTTACAATACTCGCGGGCTGAAACCTTATCCGCCTTAACAGAGAAATTGGCCACCGGCTCATCTCCCGGATTCAGGAACTGCCGGTAGGCTTTGCCATCTGCCAGCAGCTCAATCCATTCAATAAAATGCTCGGCAACCATGGGGTGAATAGTGCTGCCCACAGTTACCCTATAACCAGCCGCTGTTTTTTCAATTACCGGAACGTGTTTCTCAACAGCCGAGTCGGCTCTCTTCTCTTCAAAAAGGACCATGGGCTCATCACAGCAAACCAGCTCTCCGGCGCCCTCATGGAGCAGCTCCACAACATTGCCGCACTTTTCACATTTATAGACTTGCAATTTTTTTGTCATTTTTTTCTCCTCTTTCTCCTTTTTTACCAGTTTTCAGCCAGCAGCTCAAAATGAGCCTGGGGATGAGCACAGGCAGGGCAGATATCAGGGGCTTCCTCGCCTTCATGCACATAGCCGCAGTTCTGACACCGCCAGACAACCTTCTTATCCTTCTTAAATACGCTTTTATTTTCCACATTGGATAGAAGCTCAAGATACCGCTTTTCATGCTGCTTTTCCGCTACTGCAATAGCTTCGAAAATTTTAGCTATGTCCTCAAAACCCTCTTTTCTGGCTGTTTCGGCAAAACCCGGATACATCTCAGTCCATTCATAATTCTCGCCCCCGGCCGCGCCTTTCAGATTCTCAGCTGTGCTGCCGGTTACTCCTGCCGGAAAAGCCGCGGTTATCTCTACTTCCCCGCCCTCTAAAAGCTTAAATAATCGCTTGGCATGTTCCTTTTCCTGGTCAGCGGTTTCCTCAAATATTTTTGCAATCTGAACAAAACCCTCCTTTTTTGCCTTGCTGGCCGCATAAGCATAGCGGTTCCGCGCCTGCGATTCCCCGGCAAATGCGCCGAGCAGGTTCTTTTCGGTCTGACTTCCCTTAAGATTTCCCATTAATTATTCCCTCCTTACCTCTTTTTTATAATTGAATCCTTTCAAAAAGGATTATTTTACTTAAACAACCAATGACCATTTTCTATAACAAGCTCAATAACGATAACAGCAACGATAACAGCGCCGACAGCGCCCTTTTGTCAGGCAAAGGCAATCAGCCGCAGCCAGCCGGTTGATCCCATCAGGCCTGATCACGGCAGTCGGGACAAAAGCCCCGGTATTCAACCCTGCCAGTTAAAATTTTCCGGCTTTTCACCCAGGGCTGAGTTTCAGATAGGGCCGGGGCTTCAATTACAAAGGGCAGATCTTCCACCGATCCGCAGCGCAAACAGCGGAAATGGCTGTGTTCTACAGGATTGGGGTCAAACCTGCTCTGATTCCTGCCATACTCGAGCTTATTAATCATGCCGGCGGCTGACATCAACTCCAGATTACGGTAAACCGTGGCCAGACTGATGCGCGGCAGCCTCTCTTTTACCCGCAGATAAATTTCATCGGCTGCGGGGTGGTGTGAACAGCATTGAAGCTCCTCTAAAATAATAGTCCGCTGTTCAGTCATGCGCAAGGAAAAACTCCAAATTGATAATAATTCCTATTATCAATAATAATATTTAAGCGCAATCATGTCAATAGCCGGGAAGTTTTTTCTTGACTCCTTCTCTGACCTAAATTAACTCTTGATAAATTCCCGTCGGCAATTTATGCTTTTATTAATGGCCGGCAAGCAAAGTGTTATTATTAATGTTCTGTTAATTGAAGATGATACCGGTGATGCTTTTCTTATTGAAGAGCTGTTAACTGAGATCCAGCAATTTTATAATTCCCGCACTTCATTCCAGGTTAAACAGGTAAGGAGTATGGCCGAAGGCCTTAAAATAATAAATGCCGGGGATTTTCAAGTTGCTGTTATGGACCTCTCCCTGCCCGACAGCCAGAACCTTGACTCTTTAGAAAAACTGCGTTCACAGGCCCCTGATGTGCCGGTGGTTGTGCTCACCAGTCTGGATGATGAAGAGCTGGCAGTAAAAGCCGTGGAAAAGGGCGCCCAGGATTATATTTTAAAGAATGAGCTGGTAGGGAACATTCTGGCCCGATCACTCCGCTATGCTATAGAAAGAGACCGCCTGCACCGGGAACTTCATCACCGCGCCATTATCGATGACCTTACCGGGCTCTACAACCGGAGAGGTTTCTTCACCCTTGGAGATCAGGAATTCAAGCGTGCCAAACGAATGAATAACGAATTCCTGATTGTCTTTGCCGACCTCGACGGCCTGAAGCTGGTAAACGACACCTTCGGCCATGAGCAGGGGGACCGGCTTATTATCGAGGCAGCCAAATTCCTTAAACAAACCTTCCGTGACTCGGATATTATTGCCCGGATCGGCGGCGATGAGTTTGCAATCCTGGCCTATGAAACTGCAAAAGATTCTTCAACAGCTTTCAAAAAGCGTCTGGAGGAGGAGCTTAAGAATTACAACCGGCAAAAAAACCTGAAAACCCGGCTATCCTTAAGCCTGGGAATTGCCGCTTTTTCTCCTGAAACCACAACCACCCTGGATAAACTTCTGTCCAAAGCGGATTCGCTTATGTATCTTCACAAAAAAGAGAAACGAAGATAGAATCATACTTTATTCGCTGCCTTCGATCTCCAGTATCTCTATAAGATCCCCCGGTTCCAGGCGGAAGGGCGAACCCTTTCCTTCATAGAAGCCGTGCTCACCGATAAGGTGGCTGTTCAGCAAGGTATAGGTTATCTGCCGGTCCAATTTGAGATTGCGCACAGTAGTGTTGACCTTGGCAAATATTCCCGGGTGACCAAAGGGACAGGGCAGTTTACCCCGCACCGAATCAACCTTAACCTCAAAAGCTGATTCGATTTTAATAAACTCCCCCAACCCTTTAAGCCCCCCATTTCTTAGCTCCTCCATGCGTGCGGCAATCTGCTCATGGGTTAACCCCAACCTTCTCACAACAGCGTTGTCTGCATCGATTATTGTGGCCAGGTCACGTTCATCTCCGCCCAGAAAACCGTGCAGGGTTATCACTCCGGGCTGCATGTTCGCTTCAATCTTTTTCATCAGGGGAGTCTGCTTCATCATATTCTCCTAGGCAAACTTATCATAATAGATCAGCTCTTCCGGCACGCCGCCCGCGGTCAGCACTTTGACGCAGGCGTCTATCATACCGGGACTGCCGCACAGATAGGCCTCAACATTATCTCCGGAAGAGAGGTGTTTAGCCACAGTGTCGGTGATAATTCCGGTCTCGCCTTGCCAATTATCATGCTCTTCCGGGGCTGAAAGAGAGGGGACAAATGAGAAATTTGCCAGCTTCTTTTCAAGGGCCTGCATCTGGGCCACCAGAAAAAGATCAGCCCGGGTTCTGGCCCCGAAAAAATAGGTGGCTTTGCGAACAACCCCTCTTTCCGCCATATCGAGAAGAATGGATTTAATGGGCGCCATACCGGAACCGCCGGCAATAAAGATAATATCACGATCCGTATCCCGGAGGAAGAAATCTCCATAGGGACCATTTATTACTACCTGGTCGCCCTCTTTCAAATGGTTGTGCACATAGGTAGTGCAAATACCATTGGGCACCAACCTGATCTCCAGTTCCACTTCATCCTGGTTAACGGGTCCCGAAGCAATGGAGTAGGCGCGGTAAACCGGTTCATCGGTAAGCTTATAGGCCGGAACCTCAAACTGGATGAACTGGCCCGCTTTAAAGGTAATTTTGTCAGGGCCGGCCAGCTTGAGAGTAACCTCCTTTATGTCATGGGTGAGATCACGAAGTTTTGATACCCCTGTCCTGTATTCCCTTACATTGAAAAGTTCTTCCGGGATGGATATTTCCAGATCATTCTTGACCTTTATCTGGCAGGAAAGCCTGATATTCTGCTCCCTCTCCTCCGGGTTGATCCAGGGTAGCTCGGTGGGCAGATACTGTCCGAATCCCTTTACACCCTTTACTTTGCATAAACCGCAGGAACCCCGGCCGCCGCAGGCCGAGGGAATGAATATTCCTTCACTCATCAAAGTGGAGAGCAAAGGACGGCCCCCCTGAACTATCAGCTCCTTCTGCTCATTAATGGTAATTTTTACCTCGCCGTAATTACCAATCGTGGCATCGGCAATTACCATTAGAATAGCCAAAAACGCAGCCAATCCGGAAATAGCGCCTACGCTTATTAGCAGGGTTGTAATTGGAAACATACCCCTCCTTCTTTGATATCTAAAGCTTGATCATACCGGTAAAACCCATAAAAGCCAGTGCCATCATACCGGTAATTATCAGGGTAATACCGGCTCCTTCCAGCCCCCTCGGTACCCTGGCCCTGGCCAGCTTCCGACGGATTCCAGCCATGGCCAAAATGGCTAAAAACCAGCCGATCCCGCTTCCCAGCCCAAAGGTAAAGGATGACAGGAGGTCGTAATCCCTGATAACCATAAACAGACAGACCCCTAAAATAGCGCAGTTAACGGTAATTAAGGGCAGGAAAATTCCCAGAGCCGCATAGAGGGTTTCTGAAACCCGTTCGATTATCATCTCTACCAGCTGGACAAAGGCTGCTATGACCACGATAAAAACAATGAAGCGGAGATAATCAAGATCGAGGGGTAAAAGGATATAGTGGTATACCAGCCAGTTGAGCAGGCTGGTGGCGGCCATTACAAAGGTTACTGCCGCGCCCAGCCCCACAGAGGTTTTCAATTCACGGGAAACAGAGAGGAAGGAGCACATTCCCAGGTAATTTGCAAGCAGTATATTGTTGGTAAAAACCGCGGCAAAAAAAACAGCGAGAGCATAGACGGCGCTGTTCATGACTTTTTCTCCTTATCAGTAAGGAGCAGACCTTTAACAATCCAGATAAAAAGAGCCAGCATGAAGAAGGCTCCCGGGGGCATTACCATGATCGACCAATTGGTCCACCAGCTGCCCATTACCTGGTAACCCCAGATGGTGCCGGAGCCCATAAGCTCACGGAAAAAGGCGATTATCAGTAATACATAGGCGTAGCCGATACCTGAGGCCAGGCCGTCGACTAACGAGATACCCGGCGGATTGGCTAGAGCAAAAGCCTCGGCTCTGCCCATAATAATGCAGTTGGTAATAATCAATCCCACATAGGGCCCGAGTTGCCGCCAGATATCAGGCACAAAAGCCTTCAACGCTATCTCAACAATTATTACATAAGAAGCGATTATCAGGGTTTCAACCATCATCCGTACCCTTGAAGGAATAATCTTCCTTAACAAAGAAACAGTGAAATTAGAGAGAGCGGTTACAAAAACCACCCCCATGGTCATTACCAGGGTATTCTTTAAAACATTGGTTACTGCCAGGGTGGAACAGATGCCCAGAACCTGGGCAAATACCGGGTTTTGTTTCCCAAGTGGGTCGAGAAAGACCTTCTTTACCTTAGCTTTGGCCATTCCCCCTCCTTAATGTCCTCAAGACTCTGATTAATAATTTCCAGTACGAAATTTGAAGTCCTGGTTGCCCCGGTTATGGCATCAAGTTCCTTTTCAGCTTCAGCAGTGGACTCAGGCACCATAACGAAGGGCCCCATCTTTCCCCGAAATTGCTCTTTGAACCATTCTTCCGCTATCCTGGCTCCCAATCCCGGAGTTTCATTCTGCTTGATAAACTCCACCCCGGTCAGCTCATCCCGGTTTACTGTAAAACCAATAACCGCTTCAATTTCACCCCAGAGTCCCGGTCCGCCGGCAAATACCACGTAGCCGCTAATCTCATTATCTTCCAGTATCTCAAAGTGTCTTACATGGCCCTCGCTATCCAGCCTCTCCCGGACCCTGGATCTATATACCCTATCAACAGCCGCGCCTTTTACCGGGACGGTAATATCGGCAACATAGAGCACCGCTCTTTTCAGGAAGAGTGATTCGTTGAGCTTAACCATGTCCCTGGTAGAGAGGTAGATGCCGGACACAACTGAAATGAATACTGCGGTAATGGCCACCATAAATACAACGGGGAAAATTCGCTCTTTCCAGAATTGGGATTTCATGGGGACTTCGCCCTCCCATGCGGGGACTTCGCCCCGTGCGGGGCGCCCTGTACAGACCGCCCTATACGGGCCGCCTTATGCGGGCACCTGCGGCCTACGGCCTTCGGCTTCGCCCTGCCTGCTGCCTGCTTCAACAGATAGTCCAGAAGCGGGGCAAACATATTGGCCAGCAGTATGGCAAAGGTAATGCCCTCCGGCCACACGGAAAAGGTTCTGATCAGCGCGGTAAGCATACCCACAGCAGCCCCGAATATCCACCTGCCCTGATTTGTTGTCTGCGAGGCAGTTATAGGATCCGTAGCCATAAACATAATCCCAAAGAGGAAACCACCGCTTAAAAGAGCGCTCAAGGTGTCGGCAGCTCCCGCAATGCCGGTTAGCCGGAATAAGAGCTGAAAAACAACAAAACCTGCCACTCCACCCAGCACAATCCTGAAACTTGCTGTTTTTTTAATCAGGAGATAGATACCGCAGATCAAGATAAGCAGGGCGCTGGTCTCGCCCAGTGAACCGGCTGTATTGCCTGAAAAGAGTTTCAATAAGGAAACCGGTTCCCCCGAAGAGATCATGGCCAAGGGGGTTGCTCCGGTAAGAACATCGGCCTGAAAAGAGCTGAAACCGCCGAAAACACCTTTTATCGGCTCGACCCAACCGGAGGTCAGGGGCACGCCGAAACTTGCATAAATAAAGGCCCTGCCGCTGATAGCGGGATTAAAAATATTCCGTCCAAAGCCGCCGAAAACCATCTTGCCGAAAATCACACCAAAAGCAATGCCCACCACCGCAATCCAGAGGGGAATATTCGGAGGCAGTGTCAGGGTAAAGAGGAAGCTGGTGACAAAAACAGCGGCTGTAACCTGCTGCTTATATACCCTGGCAAAGAGGAACTCCGCTAAAAAACCGGCTGCATTCACAACTGCCAGCACTACCAGGGTTCGCCAGCCGAAAAAATAGACTGCGGCCGCAACCAGGGGAATCAGGGATAAGAGTACCCTGTTCATGGGCCGCTGCCGCATAATTAATGGTTTTTTATTCTGCTTTGAAGAGGCCATGATTAGCATTCTAATAGCTGTAGTAAAAAAGTCAAATAACCATTAGAATAATTGTGGGGGGAATTCAATGTCTTTTTCAAAGAATTAAGTATTATGAGAGATATCAGTGAAGGCAGGGTTGTAATTGGCCCTGTTAAATATCGTGCGGTGACAGGACTGGAATAACTTGCCTTTTGTTTTTGCGATAGACGTTGAAATCAGCGTCAAGAGTAAGGACAAGGCTTTCGGAGTACAATTCTGACATCCGCACTAAGCAAGCATCTGCCAAAGACATCGGAATATTGGAATATTTCTGTAAAAGCCGGTCAAGCTGGTTTACGTGTTCAATCATCGTGAAAGGAATGTGCAAGACACTCCGTTGAAGGAGTTCAAGTACGGTTATTTGTCCCCCATCAAGACTGCCTAAAAGAAAACACGCCTCTGATAATACCGCTTCACAGGTCAACAAAGGAGGCTCAATCTGCGCCCATTGTAGTGTAGCCCATTTATGGTATTTATCCCGGCTGTTGATAAATGCCACAAGAGGCCCGGAGTCCAGAATGACTCGTCGCTTCATTGGCCGTAGCCACGCATGCGTTTTTTGCTAAAAGACAGGTCTGCCGGTCCATTTACACATCCCGCGAGATCTTTTGCAATATCTAAACAGGAGCCCTTTGGTGCGTGATTGTTTTTTGTTATGAATGTCTCGATGGCATCTCTTACCAGTGCAGACCTGCTTTCACCTCTTTCCCTTGCCGCATAAGCAAGCCTTGCAAGTAATGTTTCAGGCAATTTAAGTGATAAGGTTTTCATAACGCCTCCTATTGTAATACCATCATGGACTAAGAGTAATACCTTCATGCCCTTATGTCAAGCATAAGTTTTTTCTTATGACCCTATCGGCCAACTGCATGGCCATGACAATATCCAGCATGGGCGTATGGTTTTACGGTTGCCCGATTATTCAAAAATGACTATCTTGTTCAAAATGGAAAATATATAGTGAGCAACTTGAAATAATAATCGGAGTCCATGATGGTCAATAATAGCTATGGGATAAATAAAGCGGTCTTTACTTTCCGAAGAGATAAGTTGCAGCGTCTCTTCTATATGTTTTTAATTGAGCCGCTTCTGCTCAAAGCCAAGAATAGTGTTACCCGAAGGGTCCTGCGGCTGAAGCC
Source organism: Spirochaetales bacterium (assembly GCA_030604195.1). GTDB lineage: Bacteria > Spirochaetota > Spirochaetia > SZUA-6 > DRHE01 > DRHE01. The sequence continues at coordinate 2,117 of JAUVWI010000057.1, read as the reverse complement.
AAAGCGCCTTCTTGAGGTTGGCTGCGGCACCTGCCTGCAGTCGCTGAAAATCGCTCAATCAGGCATAAAGGTCATAGGGGTCGATATATCTGATAAGATGTTTCCATCTGCGCCTGGTATACCTGAGGAGCTCACCATAGAGGTAGCGGACGGCACCAACCTCCCTTTCCCGGATGATTCCTTTGACATTACCCTAATTTCGCTTGCCCTTCACGAGATGGCGCCTGAGAAGCGCCTGCCCATAATAAAAGAGCTTATAAGAACTCTACGGCCGGGAGGCGCAGTGCTTATGCTTGATTACGATACCGGCATAAAGAGCAGCAGCGGTCTTGCCTCATGGCTGATCAAGGCAATTGAATGGTTGGCCGGTAAGGAACATCATGCCAACTTCCGGAATTTTCTGTGGAATGGCGGGGTGCCCGGTCTTTTAGCTATGCTGGGATATCGGGTGAGCAGGCGTTTCCCGGTTCTGAATGGTATGGCCGCCATCTTTGAAGTCACCATCTGAAGCGGTCAGGAGAGCTGCGGCTCTGCATGACAGGTTGATCAAATATTATAATAAAAGCTAAAAGGAGAAAAACAAGTGGAAACAGCAGAACTTTACGATCTGGTAATAATAGGCTCCGGACCCGGCGGTTATGTAGCCGCCATCAGAGCTGCGCAGCTTGGCTTGAAAGCCTGTATAATTGAAAAAGACGAGCCCGGGGGAGTCTGCCTCAACATTGGCTGTATTCCCTCAAAGGCACTGCTCCACCAGGCGGAGATATTCAATTCTCACAAAGAATTGGAAGCCATGGGAGTAAAGGTTGATGTGAGTACTCTTGATTACAGCCGGGTACTGGCAAAATCAAGGCAGGCGGCTGAAACCCTTTCCAAAGGAATCCTCTACCTGCTGAAGAAAAACAGGGTCACCCTGGTTAAGGGACGGGGGGAAATAACAGCGCCCGGAACGGTTACAGTTGATCAGGAGCAGGAAATCAAGGGGAAAAATATAATCATAGCCTCCGGGTCGCGGCCCCGCCGGATTCCCGGATTTGACTTTGACCTTGACCGGGAAATAGTACTCTCTTCCAACGAGGCGCTGCTGCTTGAAAAGCTTCCCGGCGAAATCCTGATACTCGGCGGCGGCGCCATTGGCTGTGAGTTTGCCCAGGTAATGAATGATTTCGGTGTCAAGGTGCACCTGGTGGAGATGCTCGATCACCTGCTGCCCGCTGAAGACAGAGAGATAGTAAGCGTACTGGAAAGGTCTTTCCGCAAGAGGGGAATCAAAATATATACCGCCACTAAAGCCCTTTCCATGACCAGAGAGAATGGCAGAATCACCGTTGCTTTGGCAAAACAGGGCAAAGCAGCTGAACAGAATATAGCTGTTCAGGTTGATAAGGTTTTAGTTGTGGTGGGCCGTCAGCCCAACACTGAAAGTTTGGGGTTGGAAAAACTGGGTATCGAACTGGAGAGCGGCTTTATTAAAGTGGGGGATTACTATCAAACCTCAGTGCCGGGCATCTTTGCTATCGGCGATGTGGTTAATTCACCCCTGCTGGCCCATGTGGCTTCCAAAGAGGGGGAGATTGTTGTTGAATACCTGGCGGGCCGGAAACCGCAGCCTGCCATAGATCCTCAATCAATTCCCATGGCTGTATATACTGAACCCCAGGTAGCCGCTTTCGGCCTGAATGAGGAACAGGCCGCCAAAGAGGGGCTGGACTTTGTCAAGGCATCCTTTCCCTTTCGCGGTGTGGGCAAGGCCATGGCCACCGGCAGGTATGAGGGCATGGTCAAAATTATCAGCCACAGGGAGAGCAGGGAAATCCTGGGCGCTCAGATTGTCGGCCCTGAAGCTACCGAGCTTATACACGAGCTGCTGCTGGCGCGCAACTCGGAACTGCTGCCCGCTGATATTGCCTCCATGATCCATGGCCACCCCACCCTTTCGGAAGGGGTTATGGAAGCGGCCCGCGCCATAGAAGGCTGGGCAATACATATATAATATAATAGCCTATTGACTTTGCTCATCAATTAATTCAGACCTTCTCGCAAAGTGATTATAGGAAGTATCCTTACAGCAATGCATGTAAAGATATGAAATCTAAGCAAAAAAAAGGTTCCTGATG
>JAUVWI010000066.1 GCA_030604195.1 Spirochaetales bacterium | reverse complement strand
CTAGCAGACCTGGATAAAAAGCCAACTGAGTGTTTGATCCAGCCCGCACTGCGATAAAACCTATCCCATCGCTCCACAATTCTTCCTCCCGGCCCTATTGAAAATACTGATGCGTCAGTACTGTACCTGGCTGCTGGTGCTTGACACCAAAGGCATTAATGTCTGGTGCGCGGCTGGTAAAGGAACTTTCGGGACCGATGAAATAGTTTATCGTGTAAAAATGGTCAATCTTGAGGAAGTTGTGTCGCATAAGAAGCTAATACTGCCACAATTAGGCGCTCCGGGCGTGGCTGCTCACAAGGTCAAAGAGGAAAGCGGCTTTAAGGTGATTTATGGACCCGTTTATGCTAAAGACCTGCCGCTTTTCCTGTACAATGGACTGAAAAAATCACCACAAATGCGCAGAGTTCATTTCACCATGAAAGACCGGCTGGCACTGGTACCAATGGAAGTGATCCCCGGTTTGATATTCGGATTATATATTTTGATTCCTGTATTGATCTTAGATCTTTTAAAGGGAGAGGCTATTATTCAGAACTTGCTTGTGGATTCCAGTATCTGGCTGGTGACCATATTGGCCGGTGGATTGGTGATGCCCATGCTAATGCCCTGGATTCCGGGACGCTCCTTTGCCTGGAAAGGCTGGTTAACAGGGATGGTCTTTGCCGCTGCTGCGGGTTATTTTTTCTGTGATAGCCCGATGGAAATGGCTATCATGATGCTGTTCTTCCCACCGCTTGCGTCATATATTGCAGTAAATTTCACCGGTTCCAGTACCTTTACCTCGCTGTCGGGTGTTGTTAAAGAATTAAAATATGGGCTGCCATTGATGGTTGTTTCGGTGTTTCTAGGACTGGTGCTGAGAATATACAGTTACTTTGCCGGAGGGAGTTGAACAATGAGATATTTACAAAACATTACCACCTTGAAATATAACTCGGAGAAATGTATCGGCTGCGGTCAATGTGTGGAGGTATGCCCTCATGCTGTCTTTGCCATGAACGGGAAAAAGGCGCAACTGAGGGATTATAATGCTTGCATGGAGTGTGGAGCCTGTAAGAAAAATTGTCCGGCATCAGCCATCGAGGTAAGGGAAGGAGTAGGCTGTGCCTATGCGATCGTGTTGGGTAAACTAAGAGGAACAGAACCCACCTGCGGCGGACCAGCGGGTGAATCTTCCTGCTGCGGTTAACTTCTGCAGACCCGACGGTAGTTACCTTAAGGAACTGTTCCTCGGTTATCCCACTTTTTCTTCCTTCTGGATCTTTAGGGCGACATTTGCCGCTCGGACGATAAATTTGCCACTGTTATTCCCTGATAATGATGCAAAACACTTGAGGACTATTTTTCCTCCAAGATCTCCCTGATACTATGAAACAACTCATCCATAGTGAATGGCTTCTGAAGAAAACCATTACAGCCTCTCTTCAATATCTCGGTTGCCTGGCCATTTATACTGTATCCACTTGAAAGGAGAACCTTTATATTGGGGTTGATCTCCTTCATTCTGTCATAGGCCTTTCCTCCACCAACTCCAGGCATGATCATATCAAGGAGAACTATGTCAATTTTCTCTTGATTCTTCTCATAGATATCTAAGGCCTCTTTTCCACCTTCTGCTATTAATACGTTGTAGCCTAATCTATTCAGCATTTGCCTACCAACATCAAGAATCATCTCCTCATCATCTACAAGGAGGACAGTTTCTTTGCCTCTTGAGACCTCCTCAGGGAATTTCTCTTTTTCTATTACTTCCTTCTCTTCAGATGCTGGAAGATAAATATAGAAGGTGGTTCCCTGCCCACCAGCATCCCACTCTGTGGGACTCAGGCGAGGCGGGCGGTCATGCCCCCTTTTAGATTCCACATCAATGTATCCTCCATGGGCTTCGATGATACCATAAACAGATGCAAGCCCCAGACCTGTGCCTTTGGCGAGGCCCTTTGTTGTAAAGAATGGATCAAAGATGCGCTCTTTTGTCTTATTGTCCATACCTACGCCAGTGTCTCTAACAGTTAATAGAGCATAGTTTCCTGGCTTTGGTACATAAGGCTTATCTTTCATATCCTCATGTGTGACATTTATGGTCTTAAGGAAAAGATCTCCCCCCTTAGGCATTGCATCTGCGGCATTTACATAAAGGTTTAATAAAACCTGCTCAATCTGTCCCTGGTCTGCTATTATTTCAAATAGGGCTTTGTTAAGGTCTTGATGGACTGTAATATTCTTTCTAGTTATATCAAAGGTATCAGAGGTTTCTCTTACCAGTTGGTTAAAACTGATTGGTCTTACCGCATATCTTCCTCCTCTGGCATATCCAAGAAGCTGGCTGGTTAGTTTAGATCCACCTTGAACCATCTTTTCAATATTCTTTAGTCTTTCATAGTTTGGATGGTCTGAATCAGTCTCGAAAAGCATCAAGGATACATTTCCCTGCATACCCATAAGGAGGTTGTTGAAGTTATGGGCAATTCCTCCTGCCAATGTGCCAATGGATTCCATCCTTTGGGCATGCCGCAGTTGTGCTTCAAGGCGCTTACGCTCGGTGATGTCCTGCACTATCCCCACTAAACGAATAGCCCTGGCTGTTTCATCTTTCTCTGTAAGGCTGATGGAAGAAAGTACAACATAATCACCGTTTTTGGTCTTGAATCGATATTCGGTTGCAGTACGATCTCTCTGAAAAGCTTCCTGCAGAATTGATACAATCCTATCTTTATCATCAGGGTGTATTCTTTCTGCCCAGCCATCAATGTCAACCAATGAGAACTCTTCAGGGGTATACCCGGTAATCTCTTCAATTGCGCCACCCCAGTTAATCTTGCCTGTGGCGATATCATAACTAAATGTAAAGCCCCTTGCTGCTTCTATTGCCATTGCTGCTTGTTTTTCACTATTCTGCAGTGCCTCTTCCACCCTCTTATGCTCGACGATTTCGTGCTGAAGTTTTTCGTTGACCTTTTTTAGCTCAACCGTGCGCTCTTCAACCAACTCTTCAAGGCTGTTGCGGTATTTTCTCAGCACATCCTCCGCCTCTTGGCGCCTTTTGGTCATGTCATTAAAAGCCAAGGCCAATTTGCCAATCTCGTCTTTAGTTCTTACATCAACTCTATGTTCGAGATCTCCTTTGCCGATTATTTCTGTTCCTCTTATCAGTTTTTCTAATGGCTTTGAGATAATTTTTGAGAAGAAAAAACCAAGTATAACAACTAAAATAACAATCCCAATGCTGACTAAAATTAGGATATTTCTTAGCCTGTTAATTGAAGCAAATGCTTCCTTTTGGCTGATCTCTACTAAAAGGCAAACCTGTATTTCAGGAATCCACTCATAAAAACCAAGAACAGGAGTCCCTCTATAATTGTTATATATCCTATGATCATTATTTCCCTTTAAACAATCCTTAACACCTTCTGTATAAATTGATTTTTTAAAAGCAAGGCCTTCTTCGAATCTTGACTCTGTAACCAAATAATTAAACCTATTAACCAAATAAGTTTCTCCTGTTTCCCCCAAACCGGATCGTTCTGTCATAAGATAAGAAATTCCTTTCAAATCAACTCTACCAACTAAAAGATCTGAAAGGCTCCCCTGGTCATCTTTTATAGGCGCCGATATTGTCATTGAGGGCTGTTGCAGTGACAAATCATAATAGAAGCTCTGAATAAATGGCCCTTTTTTTCCTTCAATAAAATACTTTTCGTAGGATTTAATTTTTCCTTCCTGCTTTTTATCTGTTGATAGATAGACTTCTCCATCTAAATCTACAATGAACAATTCAATAAATTCTTTATTATTAACTAATTTTTCTTTTAAAATGTTCCTAATCTTTACTTTCGTGCCCCCAAGAAATGCCTCTCTGTTGTAGAGGTTATCATTTGCCATATAAGCAATATCGTTTATTCTTTCTTTAACAAAACAATTTAGATGATATTTCTTCAGAATAGCAACACTTTGCAAATGTTCGTTTATCCTTTTCTCTATTCCTTTATGTGCCACCACAAAGGAAATAACAACACTGATAGCTATGCCTGCTATTGCCACTAATACCAATATTGCGGTTAGTTTTGCTCTAATTTTCATGTTTAAAACTCCAACTTTAGAGCCATATAGGTTTTCTTGGTGGAACCTATTTATTTTTCACTATAAATTTTTTCCAAAAACCGTGTCGTGTAAACCTCACCTACATCTATCTCTTTATCTAAAAGCTTCTGTTGCAACAAAATGTTTTGAACCCCCTCCCATCTTGCTTTTTCCATCCAACCAAGGGGACTGTCGCCGGTATGTATCAATGGAATAGAGGTATGGAGCATATAACTCTCATGGCTTTTAGTTCTGTCGGTTGCGTATTTTAGAGTAATGTCGACAGCTTCCTCTTGATTCTCGATAGCATACTGCCATCCCTTTAGGGTTGCTCTCAAGAAACGTTCAACTAATTTCGGATTATTACTTATAGTGTCTTCTGTTGCAAAAAGAACATCACCATACATATTTATTCCATAATCTGCCATTAGTATAATGTTTACTTCATGGCCGGCTTTAATTGCCTGTTGTGGTTCGTTTACGACATAACCTGTTGATACATCTACAGTACCATCAAGCAGCTCTGTTGCATCAAAACCTATTGTCACTTCCTTTATTTGGCTTCTATCAATGCCAAGCCGTGTGATCATAGCTGAATACATCATTTCAATATCAGGTGCCTTTTCTAAACCAACTGTTTTTCCTATAAAGTCCTGTGGCCTTACGAGACCGGATGATCTTAACGTATAGGCACAAACCGGGTTGGTTTTATAGATAACTGCAAATGATTTAATTGGCAGACCTCGTGCCCTTGCCATAATCACTTCATTAGATCCTGTGATTCCAAAGGCAGCTTTTCCACTAGAAACAGCATAAATCGCAGATTCTTCATGCGAAAATGGGTCTAAGTTTACCTTTAGATCTTCATCAGCATAAAAACCCTTATCATTAGCAACATAATTTCCAGCAAACTGTGCTTGATGAAAATACTTTAGTTTTAATGTTATTTCTTGTAATTCTTTTTTCTCTTTAGTGCATCCTGTGATAGATAGAGCACCAATCAATAACATGAACAGTAAATTTTTATTCATGAAAAACCAACCCTGCATACCCCGTGCGGAAGCACAGAATTCTTTTCGTATATTGATACGAAATTCTATAATTTAAAAAGGGTAAAAAATCAAGTGAGATAGAGGAAATCTCACGAAAACTGTAGGGATTCTTTTAGCAATCGGAATTTGTCTGTTCTTATATTACATCTCGCGCTACGAAGAAAAAATGCTGCCAACATTGATTCGTCGAAACAAATCTCTTTCTCTTCTTGTCACTTAAGCTCTGGTAAACGCTCCCGGCGGAATTGCTGGCTGTAAAGTGAGTGATAGCGTCCCATAGCTCTCATGAGTTCCCTGTGGCTGCCCTGCTCCGTAATGTGTCCATTCTCAATTACCAGAATACGCTTTGCCCTGCTGATGGTGGAGAGCCGATGGGCAATTATTATGCTGGTTCGTCCCTTCATAACCCCTTCCAGCCCCTTCTGAATTAAGGCCTCGGTCAGTGCATCTACCGAGCTGGTTGCTTCATCCATTATAAAGATATCGGGATCTGAGAGAACCGCCCTGGCCAGGCAGATCAACTGCTTCTGTCCAAAGGAAAGCAGGCTTCCCCCTTCACCAACTTCCTGCTCATATCCTTTATCCATTTTAACTATAAACCCATGTGCACGGGAAAGGCGGGCCGCAGCTTCAATTTCCTGGCGGTTCGCTTCCAGACGTCCGAAACGGATATTTTCTTCAATTGAGCCGGAAAAGAGATGTGGAGTCTGCAGCACTATACCTATTCGTGACTGGATAGCCTCCTGCGTATATTGCAAATAGTCCACTCCGCCAAATGAAATTGTGCCGCCGACTGGCTCGTAGAAACGGCAGACCAGGTTGATTATAGTGGATTTGCCTCCCCCTGTCGGACCGACCAGGGCCAGGCTTTCTCCCTGTTTGATCTTAAGGTTGAAATCCTCAAGCACGGGCTTTCCCTGCTCATAGAAGAAGTCAACCTGTTTGAAATCAATTACCTTGCGCAGTGAACAATGATCACCGGCTCCGGCCCGGTCATGCACTTCCGGATTTGAGTCAATCAGGGAGAAAACGCGCTCTGCAGAGGCCAGGGCACTCTGCATGGAAGCCCATACCCTGGCCAGATCCTGGATCGGCCAGAGCATAAACGCAACATAAAATACAAAAGCCTGGATACCGCCCAGAGTTATTTCTCCGCTCATCTTCTCAAGACCGCCGTACCAGATAATCGCGCCCAGGGCAAGAGAACCGATTATCTGTACACAGGGCAGAAAGAGCGCTGAAAACCAGGCTGCGCGGTAGGAAGCCTTATACATGGAAGCCGTTTCCAGGGAAAACTCCTCAAGATTCTGCTCTTCCCGGCAGAGAGCCTTGATAACCCGCACCCCGGTAATCATTTCATTGTAGCTGCCGGTAAGCCGGGAGTTCTGCTTACGTACCTGCCGGTATTGCCTTAGTATTTTCCCCTGGAAAATAACCGCCACCCAGGCCATTACCGGTACCACGGCCAGCACAACCATTGCCAGGCGCCAGTGAATGATAAACATGAAGATTAAAGAAGCGCCAATATTCATTATTGCCCAGGTTACATCAACCAACCCCCAGGTAACCAGTTCTGCAATTTTACCGGAGTCTGAGGTAACCCGCGACATGATCCAGCCCACCGGCGTACGATCAAAATAAGAAAATGATAGAGTCTGCAGATGGTCAAACATCTTCTTGCGCAGGTCATACTGGACCCTTTCCCCCAGAATACCGGCCAGAAAGATAAAACCAAAGACAGAAACCGCCTGGACCATGGCCAGGCCGCCGTATATAAGTATAAGCCGCAGCAGCGCTTGATAATCTCCCTTCAGTATGCCCTGGTCGATCATTAACTTGCTGATATAGGTAAAAAAGGCATCCAGCACTGATACTAAAGCTATTAGCAATAGAAAACCCAAGGTCCACGACAGGTGGGGTTTCAGCAGGAAGAGGATCCTTGAAATTATTTTGCCATGAGCTTGAGAGGTAAACTCCTCTTCCTCAATATGAAAATCAGCCATTACTTTCCTTTCCCCTAAGCCAGCTCTGCAAATTGAAGGTCAAAAATCTGCTTGTAAAAACCCTCTTCCTTAATGAGTACCCGGTGGATACCCTCCTGAACAATCCTCCCCTGCTCTAAAACCAGGATTTTATCGGCGCGCATAACAGTCTGCACCCGGTGGGCAATAATAAAGCTGCTTCTGCCCTCCATCAGCCTGGTTAGAGCGCGCTGGATTACCTGCTCAGTCTCAGAATCTACTGAAGAGGTGGCATCATCAAGAATCAGAATCCGCGGGTTTTTCAGAATTGTCCTGGCAATAGCCAGCCGCTGTTTCTGCCCTCCCGACAGGGTAACCCCTCTCTCACCAACCGGAGTGTTGTACCCTTGCGGAAAACTCATTATCACATCATGAATTGCCGCGCCCCTGGCAGCCTCTTCTACCTCTCGCTGGCTTACTTCCCGGCCGGCGCCATAGATTATATTTTCCCTGATGGTACGGGAAAAGAGGAAGGGCTCCTGCTCAACAATGCCTATCTGGCTGCGCAGGGCATGAAGGGAATAGCCGGTCAGCTCCCTGCCATCCAGCATCAAGCTCCCGCCCGTGTAATCGTAAAAACGGGGCAGCAGGTTAACCAGGGTAGTCTTTCCAGATCCGGCTTTGCCGAGCAGGGCAATAATCTGCCCCGGTTTGCAGCTGAAGGAAAGCTGGTGGAGAACTCCATCTCCTTGCCGGTATTCAAATGATACTCCGGAAAAATCAACCTGCCCCTTGATTGGTTGTGGCTGGTTGATTGGTTGTGGCTGGGCTTGCCGGTTGCTCTCAAAATCCTCAGTCTCCTCGCCTAAAATCCGGGAGACCCGTCTATAAGAAACCAGGGCTGAAGAGGCCTGTATTACCACCCGTCCCAGGTTCCGCATGGGCCAGATAATCCAGATAACCATCGATGAAATCGCCAGGTAGGTGCCTAAAGATATATCTCCGGATATCGCCATGCCGGCGCCGAGGAAAAAGATCAAAAGCATCTGTATGGTGCAGAGGATGTCAGATGTCGGCCAGTAAAATGAGTGCAGCATAAGAAACTGCCGGCCCCGCTGATATTTCCGCCAGTTCTCTTTCTCAAACTTGCGGATCTCAAACTTATGCCTGGCATAAGCGCGCACAATCCTGATGGCCGATATATTTTCCTGCAGCATGGAGGAGAGCCTGGCCTCCTGTTCCTGGTACTGCTCGTAAACCACGGAGATGCGTTTAAAAAACCAGCCTGCCTGGATCAGGATTAACGGCATCAGCACCACAGAAAGAAGAGCCAGAAATCTGTTTAGAGAGGTTACCGCCGCCAGATTAAAAGCAAACAGGGCAACAATCCTGCCAATCTCTGTTGCCTGTTCTCCATAGAAACGGCGCAAAGTGTCTACATCTGATGTTACCCGCTCAATCAGTGCACCGGTGCTTGAGTGGTCATGGTAGCTGAAGGAAAGTCTTTGGATATGGTCATAGAGAAAATTCCGCAGACGCAGGGTAGCCCCTTCCGCAGCCCCGGCCGCCAGTTTACCGCGCATGAATGAGGCGCCGCCCTCCATTACTGCCAGGGCAATAAAGGCCAGGGCAAATAGAGGCAATCGCCTGGCCCAGCCCTGATCAACCAGTACCGTGTCTACGAAAAAGCGCAGAAGAAAAAATGTCGCCGTCCTGGCCATGGCTGCAATCCCCAGGCTGAGAACAGCGCCCAGGAACACTAATTTGAAACCGCTCATCATCCGCCACAGGCCGGATATACCACGAGCAGAACTTAGAGAGCGTAAATCTATTTTTGGATCAAATACTGACATAAAAACCCTCTTTAAAGTAAGCCTTCCCTTATCCTGGCTTAATCCTGATGCCCGGCAAAAAAAAGACCGCCAGGCTGAAACACCCGCGGTCCTTTCAATTATTAACCGCGGCACACGTCAAAAGAAGAGCGCCGCGGATCTATATTGCTAAACAGGCGCACCTCTTCCATAGACAAAATCGATATTTACAACAATTATTTTCATGTGATCTATAGTTCTCCTTCCTGTTTGCAGCTATCTGTAGCTACTGCCTGCTGATTATAACAGACCAATTAATTTAATCAACACCTTTTTAAAAATATTTTTATCATACTTATCCGCGCTTGTTATTCCTTTCCTTTAAATAAAAGTAGCGTTTAAGTGTAAACGTTACCCTGTCGGACACCATCTCCCGGTAGTAGGATTGTGACCAGTATGGAAGGATCTCCCTTTTCAAACCAAAAATGTCATTCTTCCGGTCAAAAATGAAAAAATCATCTACTTTATTGCTCAGATAGTTCAAGGGCATCTGCCTAAGCTTACGCTCCACCAAGCTTAATGGAAACGTAACCGTATCTTCATGCCCGGCCATATCATTGTAATCAAAGAGGTGTTCAGGATGATCGAGGTAGTATTTTTTGAACCCTTCCGCAATCTCGGGAACTTTCCAGCTGGAACGTTTGGGGTCCGTACTTAGCAAAGAGGTCAGCACCACCATCTTATAGCTACGCACCTTTTTCAGCCCCTTCTCGATATGAAACAGAAATGACTCTCCGGGCGTGCCTATCAACTCCTTCTCCTGTTCCGTGAGATCACCGACATACTCCTTGGCACGAAGCCAGCCGCCGAAGGCTTTGAGCAGCTTGTATGGGTCGTGGATCTCAGGATTGGCGAAGAAGTCCATGAGACAAGGAGAACGATCAACGTTTTCCCTGAGCTCCCAGTAGAGCTGGGCCAGGGCTTCTTTGCGATCAACTCTCAGAACACGGCTGATTTCTTCCTTCCATATGTGGCGGACCTCCCTGTCCGGGCTGACATAGCAGCCGCAAGGTGGTTTTCGACTGCGATCCCGTGAAGGCGTATTGATGTATTCCTGAACACTATGATAGCCCTGCAGGGCTAACGTGGCCACATAGGACTGCCTGAAATTACCCACAAAATCGAGGGCCACCAGATACTCTTTTTCAGGAACCATCCTCAACCCGCGACCCAGCTGCTGCAGAAACACGGCAAACGATTGAGTGGGCCGCAGGAAAAGAACGTGGGACACCGCGGGGATATCCACACCCTCACCGAAAACATCCACCGAGCAGATGATCTGCAGGTCATCACTCTCGTCTTGTAGACGGTGCATGGCCCGCTCCCTTTTTTCCACGGAATCTTCACCAAGCAGACAGAGGGAAGACATGCCCAGACGATTGAAAGATTTGTCCATAAAACGGGCGTGTGCTTTTGAGGCACAGAATGCCAGTGATTTGATCTTTCCTGTCGACGGAAAAAACTTCTTCAGATTGTTTACAACCAACCGGGCACGAGTATCCTGATTCAATAGACTGTCCAGCTCTTGCTCATCGTATCCACTGCCTTTCCAGCGCACCTGTGAGTAATCGGACTCGTCATATATAGCGAAGTACTGGAAGGGAATGAGCCAGCGGTTCTCGATGGCTTCGAAAAGCCGGACCTCAAAAGACACATCGTAGTTACAGTATTGAAGCACATCTCTACCATCCATCCGCTCCGGCGTGGCCGTGAGGCCAAGGAGAAAGCGCGGCCTGAATCGCTCCAGGATTTTGCGGTATGACCTGGCTTCGCTGTGATGAAACTCATCGATAACGATGTAGTCAAAGAATTTGACCGGGAAGGATTCGATATTATCCTTTTTGGATAAACTCTGAACCATGGCGAAAAGACTCGACCCTGGCTGCAAGGCTATGTCGAGCGGATCAGATTGATTGCTCCCGGACAGCAGCTTGCCGAATCTGTTCTCTCCGACAACCCTGCGAAATACTTCCCTGGCCCGCAGCAGGATGTTCTCCCTGTGAGCAATGAACAGCACATTTTTGAAGCCGCTGTTGCGGAAATCGAAGGCTGCCAGATGGGTCTTGCCCATACCCGTAGCTGCGATCACCGCTGTTCGTTCGACTCCGGCCTTGCGCTTATCATCCAACCTCCTTAAGGCATCCTGTTGAACCGGACGCGGCTCTACCCCGCTCTCCACTATCGCCTGTATAGTCTCGGCTGCATTACGTCGAAGGGCACGTGTTCGTTCCCAGCGGGGACGGTAGATCTGAAGGAACTGGGGAGAAACCGGAATGGAATACAACGACCAGTAATCGTTGTATTCGGATAGAGCCCTGTTGAAAGGACTCTTTATTCGATCCAGAGGGAGGTTAACCTCTGAGTTGGAGAAGTAATTCCATTCGTAATTGTTGAGCATGCCCCCGCCGGTCAGATTTGAGGAGCCTATGAGCAGGGAATGGTCGCCGCTTTCCTTTTCGAATAGATAACACTTCAGGTGGAAGGGCGGGGGCACCACGCTGAAATCTCGTCTGTCGCCGCTACTGGCCGGGTAAAATATCCTCAACTCCATGTTCGGAACGATGGCACAGAATTGCTCCAGGTCTTCCAGATTGTTGAAATTGTTCATTACGGAAGTTAGGAGCCGCAAGCTGCCGCCACGAGCAGAAAAACTCAGGAAAGGATCAAAAAACAGGTTTAGCATGCTCCTGGTGCAGAAGGCCGAAGCTATGTGCAAAACCCGGGAACTCTTCAGTTCTCTTGTAATCAGATCGATAGTGGACAACTTCGATTCTTTGGTAAGCAATTGAGGAATTGTTGTCTTCCTGTAAGAAGCCTCAGATGGACATGATCCGCCTCTTTCCAGCCACCGGGATTCCACGTTTTTTTCGACTTCTTCCCACCGGATGCCTGTTTCCCGTGCCAGGTTGTGTAATATCTCCAGGATATCCGATGATTCTTTGAGAAACTCATCCCGCGAACCGGCTCTGAAGAGCTCATGGCACTCTTCGATTAGCTTGAACTTGAGGCGATACTCTATTTCTGATTCAGCCATTATTCCTCGGGTTTCTGAAACAGGAAAGAGAGCCAGGTGACCTGTTCTCTACCAAGACTGTCGTCATTTCGCAATGCAGAAAGCCTTACCAGGCCGACAGCACAGCAGAGTTCTTCCCATTCCTGGCTTGAAAGCATTGAAAATCTCCGTCCTCTACTGTCGAAGCCGCGGTCATCGATATCCGGGCGCTTGCCCGGAACCGAAAAAAAGAAACGCCCTCCCGGTTTAAGAAGCCTGAATACTTCCTTCAAGGTCTCTTTGATTCCACCAGGAGTAAGATGCATGAGCACGGCAATGGCCAGGACGCCGTCAAAAGAACAGGCGGAAAAACCTGACTGAGCGGGCAGTTTATACTGAAGTAGACGACCCTCCAGCTCCGGATGTAGTGCGGCAGCCTTTTCCAGCATGGCCGGGGATCCATCGGTGGCGATTATGTCCAGACCCGATCTAAAAAGAATGCCGGCATCCCTTCCCGATCCACAACCCAGTTCTAGAAGTTTGCTCTTTGCAGGAAACGTACGGGTAATGATTCCATACATCCAGGACATATCAGCCTTTTCATACCGGTTGGAAATGTTTTCAGCTTCCCGGTCGTAGTGGCGCAGGGTTCGATCGATCATTAACCCTACTCTAACGGATATACCGCTGGAAGTAAATTATTGATAAGAATATTTTTAAGCCGCGCTGGCAGGCAGCTCACAGATCAACCCAGCCGCAGCACGTTGGTGACACAGCCGGGCATCTCGTCCTGCTGGTGGGTTACGTAGAGGATCTGCGTGGGTGTGTCAAAGCCTATACGATCGACCATGGCCAGCACTCGCCTTCTGTTGACCGGATCCAGGCCCTGGCAGGGCTCGTCCAGGGCCAGCAACTCCGGTTGCTTCACCAGGGCACGAACAATAATCACCAGCCGCCGCTCCCCGTAGGAGAGCCGGCTGAATAGCCGGTCGCTCAAATCGGTTATACCCAGAAGGTCGATCCACTCCCGGGCCGCTGCCCGCTGCTGCTCCGTGGGCCGGTGGTACAGACCTACGGAATCGAAAAAACCGGAGACCACCACATCAAAGACCCGCAAGTCCAGACGGTAGCTTACCTGAAGATGGGGGGAGACACGCCCATGTTTCACTAGATTTCCAAAGTGTGGATTTTATTCCCGCAGGATGCCAGGAATTTCATAAAATCCGCAGAAGAGATTGTAATAGTGGCTGTGTTCACGTTGGGGTGGAAGTTGATGAGCTTTTCCTTTTCCAGATCTCTATCCAGAACCACCTGGACATCCCGTTCATGATCGTTAATCAGGCCGAAGGGAGAGACCGCTCCTGTTGAGAGACCCAGATATTTCTGGAGCCGTTTTTCAGAAGCAAAGCTCAATTTGCCTTCGTTCAATCTGGTCTGCAGACTCTTGAGATCCAAACGCTTGGAGTGTTTCAAGATTACCAGGTAGTGGCGCTTGCCTTTTTGATCACGGAGAAACAGATTTTTACAGTGAGCCCCGCGTATGGCAGCCCAGTATTTCTGAGATTCCTCAACCGTATATACCGGTGGATGTTCGTGTTTCTCATAGCTCACATCCAGTTTTTCAAGATAATCGTACAAGTTTTGTTCAATGCCTTGTTCAATAAGCTGTTCAGCCAGTGTCATAAAAACCTCTCTTCCCTGTAATACAATCTACCCAGCATAAGGAAATCTTTCAAATGATTTCTTAAGTTTTCCGTATTAAATATGTTTTTGCCATACTTTCGGAAGGATTGGTTAAAATTATTGACCTGGCCTTTTAGATGGGCTATAATATAGACATGAAGATGGCCAATATAGCAGATTTTAAAAACCGGTTGAGTTATTTTATCTCTCTCGTTGAAAAAGGTGAAGAAATAGAAGTCTGCAAACGCAACGTTCCCATAGCCAAAGTTACACCGATAAAAAGTAATAAAGGAAATCGAACAACATTGGGGTGCGGAAAGGGTACGGTGATATTCCTGAGTGGTGATCTTTCAGAACCGTTTATTCCACCTGGAAATTGGGACATGTTATCATGAGGTTGATCCTCGATACCTGTGCTATTCTCTGGTCTGTGGCTGACCCGGAAAAATTATCCGCTCATACCCGGGAAATTCTGAACCTGGATTCAACTGAGGTTTTTATCAGCCCAATAAGCAGTGCTGAAATTGCGTGCGGAGTAGAGCGAAAACGGATTGAACTGGACAGGCACTGGAAAGTTTGGTTCAGATATTTCGTGAAACTGAACGGCTGGCAGATGGTTCCAATAGACCTGGATATTACAGAAGAAGCTTATTCACTTCCAGAGTCCTTTCACCAGGATCCCGCGGATAGATTAATTGTTGCGACAGCACGGCTGTATTCACTTGTCGTTGTAACCGGGGATAAAAAAATCCTTGATTATCCCCATGTCAACGCAGTGTGTTGAATTAATAAAAGATAATACGCACTAAAAAAACGCGGTGGAGAAATTGAGTTTTTTACTTCCTGACTCCTACCTTCTGCTGATTTTGTCCAGTTTCAATAGCGTTCAAACGGTCTACACCATGACGGAATCCGGCAAGCAGCTTTTTGCAGAATATCTGCAGTTTCTTGAGAACATGCTGACTCAAAAGAAGCAGGATGCCCGCAGGAAAAATACTCACACTGTAGAAGGGAGCCTGAATGGAGAATAACGATAACTTGAGAATGAAACTTCTGGGTAAGTGGGGCAGGTGGGCAGCCACTCACTGGGGCAGGGCCCTGTTGATAGCCCTGGCTATTACCCTGGTTATGGGAATAGGGGCTTCACAGCTGAAGCTGGAGATGACCTTCTACTCCATGATGCCCAAAGGCTCGCAGCAGGTCAGGGACATGAAGAAAATTATTGAAAACTTTCCGGCAGCCTCCAGTATTGTGGTGGTTCTTGAGGCAAAGGATAAAAGTGACCGGGCTGAAGCAGAGATTGCAGTAAGAAAGGCTGTGGATAGCTTGAGCCGGGAGCTCTTAAAAGCTGAATTCTCTGAATATATACTCCGGGTTCAGGGGAAGCTGGATATCGATTTTTTTAAAGAACACGGCCTGATGCTATCCAAAGCCGAAGACATCGATAGAGTCAGACGGATATATTCAAATATAAACCTGGTCCCCCTGTTCAGCCATCTCAACGATGACTTTGAGCGTGAGTACTCGGGAGATGAAGATAAGCTTTCCGATGATGAAGAGCTGGCCATAGCCCAGTTTGAGGGACTGGAACAGATACTGAAAGTCATGGAGAGCTCGGCAGCTGGCGAAAGAATAAGCGCAGAAGCAATCTCGGCCTCAATAGAGCGCTTTCTCTTCGGCAGTCCCTACTTTTTAAGCAGGGACAGTACCATGGCCCTGCTATTTATACAGCCCACCTTCACCATAAATGACTTTATAATATGCGCTGAAATTATCCCGCCCATGGAAAAAATGATAAAAGAAAGGGCAGAAACCCTGGGCGTAAGCGCGGGTCTGACCGGAATGCTGGTTGTCTGCAAGGATGAGATGGTTACCAGCGAGCAGGGACTTGCCCTTTCCATGCTGATTGCCGCCCTGTTGATCCTTTTATTGATGATACTTTCCTTCAGGATGTACTCCGTGCCCTTTATTTCAGGCATACCACTTTTTATCGGCATTATGTGGACCATGGGCCTGGCGGGCTTCACCATAAAAAGACTGAACATAATGACCGCCATGTACATGGTTGTGCTCCTGGGGCTGGGCATAGACTATGCCATCCACCTCCTTACCTGTTTCATGCAGGAACGGGAGGGCGGAAATGACTTTATCACCTCAGTCGAAAACAGCCTCAGGAAAAGCGGCGCAGCTGTTTTTACAGGGGCGCTCACCACGGCCGTAGCTTTCTTCATGCTGGTTATAGCCAGGTCGGATGTGGTCAGGGAGCTTGGTGTGGTTGCCGGCTTCGGAATTATAAGTGAATTTATGGCCATGATTATTATGGTGCCGGCGCTGCTTGGATTCAGGAATTACCGGCTGGTTAAGAAAGGAAAGAGCGAGTCAAAGCTGCTTGAAAAGCTTACACCCAGGTTCAGGATTATTCCCTCTTTGGGAAACAAAATTAAAAACCGCCCAGGACTCTTTATTCTTGTGATGGTGGCAGCCGGTTTATTACTTGCCACCCAGGCCGGAAAGGTGGAGGTAGAGGGTAACATGATGGAAATGGAGGCCAGGGGCCTTGAATCCATAGAGCTTCAGGACAGGATGGTAGAGGAGTTCGGAATGGCCCCTGACGTGATGTCCATAACCATGACTGATCTGGAAGAGATAAGATCCATCGGGAAAAAGATAAAAAAACTGGCCTCAGTAAAAGCGGTGGAATCACTTACCCCCTATTACCCTTCAGCTAAAGAGCAGTCTGAAAGAGCGGGTTTGGTAGAGAAGGTTAAAGGTCAGGTTGCTCCTCAAATGGCTGAAAACAGTGTGGATACCGGGTTGTTGATCGAAGAGATTTTACGGCTTGAAGATAACCTGCTGGAGTTATCCGATCTGGCCTTTATGGCCGGAATGGACAGGATGGTTCATAAGCTGAACATATTGACCGGTAGAAATGAAGATGGTCAGAAGGTGGCGGAAACTGTCATAGACCGGCTGATAGCAGCGATTGAAGAGAATCCGGAATCGGCTGAAGGGCTGGTTTATCTTCAAAGAGTCTTTGTCCCCTCTTTTAAGGAAAAACTCATTAATATGGCCAATACGGAGGAAATAGCCATAGATATGATACCCCCCTTTATCCTGGACTCCTTCAGGTCCAAGGATGGTAAAGATTACCTGATGAATGTCATTCCAACCCAAAATCCCTGGAATGAAGAGTATAGAAAAGTATTTACCGGTCAACTTGAAACAATCACGAACAAATCAACAGGTATGGTCCTGGCAGCCAACCAGATGCTGGATATTGCCAGCCAGGACGGCATAAAAGCGGCTGTAGCAGCACTGATTGCCATTTTTATCCTGCTGATCATAGATTTCAGAAATATTAAACTCAGCCTGGTAACCCTCTTACCATTACTGCTAGCCTTTTTATCCATGTTCGGTATTATGGCAATTACCGGTATTAGGTTTGATTTTGTAAACATTATCGCCGTGCCCCTTCTTATAGGCATTGGCATAGATGATGTGGTTCACTTCAACCACCGGTACCTGCTCGAAGGCAAAGGCAACATGGACCGGGTAATAGCAAGGATAGGAAGGGCGGTACTGCTGACCACCATAACCACAATAATCGGTTTCGGGTCATTTATTCCTTCCATTATGCGCGCCATGCGAAGCACCGGCATTGTTCTTTCTATTGCCATGGCCCTGGCCTTCCTTTATTCAATACTGCTTCATCCTGCAGTACTTATCATCCTGACAGAAAAATTAGGTTTAAATATTAAACCATGGAATTTTAGAAGGAGAGAGAAATGAAGAGATCGAGGATATTAATCGCACTATTCATAATAATTGGATCAACGCAAATGGTACAGGCAGAAGATGCACTGGACATTGTCATGAAGGCGGACAGCCTCTTGATCGGGACAAAGACCTATGGTGTCAGTGAGATGACTGTTTTTCGCTCGGATAAAGCGCGGCCCACCATGAAAGTAGAAACATATTCCATGGCAAAGAAAGGCACAGATTACTCTCTGACAGTCTATAAAGAACCGGCCAGGATGAGGGGAACCGCCTATCTTATGATCGGCGATGATCTGTGGGTAAAGTTCGGCTCCACCGGCAGGACCCGCAAGCTGAGCTCATCAGCCAAAAAGAATTCCGCCGGGGGAACGGATTTCTCCTATGCGGACATGGGCGAAAGCAGCCAGGGGATCTCTTATAAATACAATGTGAGCATGGAAAAGAGCAATGCAACGGTGGCCGGCAATAGCTGCTATGAAATAAGCCTGCATCCGAAAGCCGGAACCGAGGGGGTCTATGAAAAGCTGACAGCCTTTATAACCCATGATAATTATCACTATCTGAAAATCGACTATTATGAGGATGGGGCCAAAATCAAGACCCTCACCTTTTCAGACTATAGAAAAACAGGACAAAAGGAATATCCCTACCTGATGGTCATGGTAAGCCACACCAAACCTTCCCGTACAGAGGTGGTTACCAGCGCTATCGAGTTTGACAGCGACAGAGTACAGGAGCGCTTCTTTACCAGCTCCTACCTGGCCGGAATAAAATAGGGGGATTGGATGAAACGTCTTTACCTCTGCCTGACGCTGCTTATTTTCATTGCACAACTTGGCGCTGCTGATGTTTCGTTAGCCGGTAAAGGGGAAATAGGGTTGACTGCTGCACTGGCATTTCCATACAACCAGGGCCGCTTCAATACCCCCCTTAATCCGGCTAATTTCCAGGGAATTGAAGACCTGGTGGCGGTTACAGATTTTCTTGGAAAACTATCGGGCCAGGATGCAGCAACTGATTTTTCCGTGTGGCTGGCAGTCAAGCCCTACTACCTGAATTATAAAGTAAATACCATAGATCTGCTCAGGGCGAATATCGGCTGGTACATATCCGACTTTCTCCTGCTCCGAATAGGGCGCCAGAGCATGCTGACCGGCTACGGGTATGGCTGGAACCCGATAGATTTTATTAATCCGGTGAAGGATCCGTACGATCCGGATATGGAGATGAAGGGTGTAGACGCCCTCACAGCGCAGTTCTACCTGGGCAATACTTTTTCCTTGAAACTGGCAGGAATATACAGGACCGAGGGACTCACCGGAAGCACTGATTTTGACAACCTCCAGGCAGGCGCCGAGATAACCGCTTCTTTCCCTGGCATCGAAGTAAAAACAACCGGCTTTTTCGACCATGATGGTTCGGAGGGTGAAGATTTCTATGTCTCTGCCCTGGGCCTGGGAATAAAGAGCGATGTGGGCGGGGCCGGGATTTACGGCGAGGGAGCTTTTCTCAAGGGAAGCCGTTATAATTTTCCCGCTGCCTCCACCGGTGATTATTCCAGGAAGAAAGAATGGCTCTTTTTAGGACTGGTGGGCGCTGAATATACCTTCGAATCCGAAATCAGCGCCACTTTGGAGTACTTCTACAATGGGGAGGGATTAGATCTCGACGACCGAAGGCTCTACAGGGAGGGCCTTGATTACTATACTTCGCTTTTTGGCGCTCCTCCCACGGATTACCTGCTCATATACAGGCCCGGGTATTTCTCCTGTCACTATATGCTCTTAAGTCTCTACTTTCCATTGTATGATCTGGATACCGATTTTCAGCTGGCCTTTCTCTATTCACCCGATTCCCGGGTTCTGAATATTCTGCCCCTGCTCACTTTCCGTATTTCAGGGAGCCTCTCCATAAACCTGGGTTATGCAGGGCTTTTCAGCCTTAAGAGGGGCCAGGAAGACGAGGCTGAACTCTCTCCGGTCAACCACCTGGTCAAACTGCTGGTGCGTTACGACTATTAACCCGGCGCAACACCCATCAGGGTCATAATAAGCACCGGGCAAACCTCTCAATCAGCCGCAAATGGATTACTCGAAACGCTCGAAAACTCTCTATTTCCCTCTCCGCCTTTTCTCGTTCGAGTGGTACCTGGATTTTTACCATCGAGCATGTAAATCGTCTTTGGACCAGCTCTTTCAGATAGACACGAATCAGCCCCGCGAGTTATGTTTTAGCCCCGTTTATGTTTTTCCAGCCTCCTCTCAAGGCCGCGGATAAATATGGAAAGCGTAACTGTCATAATAAGATAGAGAAAGGCCACAATATTATAGGTCTCAAAAAACCTGAAGGTTGAAGCTGAATATACTTTGAGGAAGGCCGTGGATTTGGGCGGAGTGAGGGACGAGCGGAGCCACCAACCTGTAGTTATATGCAGTGCCCGTCGAAAGCAGTTGAAGTCATTTTTTTAATAATATTATTTCTTCAGTAGAATGTATTTGCTTTTTTTTGGGATAAACTTTTATCTCAATACCAAGCCCTATGCTTTCGAGATATTCAAGCAACGTTGAGATTTTCATGTCCTTTCTTGATTCTAATTTTGATATGCTGGATTGAGAGAACGATTCAATATCTTCCTGCTTTATATTCATCTTCTTACGTAATTCTTTTAGACGAATATGAAATATTTCTTGTTCAGCTTCCTTATGCGATTTGGCAACTCGTGCTTTCGGTAGCATCGAAGATATTTCGTTTATAATATCATGATTCTTATTTATTTTTGCTTTCATAAATTTTTCTAAATTCCTTTTAAGTGTCTTTCATAAAGTTGATCGGCAATAGGGATCAGTGTTTCATAAAACCTTTTATTTCCTCGCTTATCACCACCAGCAAGAAGAATAGCTTCTCTATTTGGATCAAAAGCAAAAAATATACGTAGTATACGCTTCTTAACCTGAATCCTAAATTCTTTCATATTCTTATATCTGCTATTCTTTACAGTATCGACATAAGGTCTTCCTAAGGCAGGGCCTATTTCTTGTAGAATTAATAAGGATTTCAATATTGCTTCTTTCGCATTATCATCCAAAGTTTTAATCCACTCTAACAGCTCATCTGTTCTATGTATCTGCCACATATTTGAATATAACCTAGAGTGAATATGAAGTCAAGTGCATATTATTATATTTGGTTAATTACGGGCTATCGCATATAACGTCCTTGGCTTACCTGAAGTTGCCGGAGCGTACTCGCGGAGGCAATTTAGGTGAAGGCGGTACTCCGCCGTAACCGGCTACTGGTTGTTATATGCTGTGCCGTACATCTTCATTATTTTTGTAATAGTTCAGCGGGTTTAGGGCTGATTCCCTATATTAACTGGATTGCTCAAGCAAAGAGGGAGCAGGAAGCATCTTTCGATAGGCGATTATGGTCGAGACAAGGAATTCAAGAGCATTTCGCTTTTTAAGCCAACATGTTCGGGTTGCCGTCAGCAAACGTGATGTCAGTATGGCACCGGCATCGCTTCTATTCCCAAAGCATATTTTCCGCCACTGAACCGCCGGTCTTATCCCTCGTTCCGAAAAATTGTTGGTTGGATCAACACCTTCATGAAGGATAAAAGTGAAAAGATGTTTGTCCAGCTTAAGCAGTTTAGTAGCAAACACTTTAACGCACCTTTGTTCCGAGTCCTGGCCGGCTTGTAAGCATCTCTTTATCTTGTAACGAATATGCTTCGATTTCT
>JAUVWI010000074.1 GCA_030604195.1 Spirochaetales bacterium | reverse complement strand
TTGCGGGTTCCTCCTCTGATCAATCTGCTGGAGCTTTTCCCTGTGCCCCAGCTCTATCATACGTAGGAACCCAGTTTTGTCAGCCCCTCCAGGGACTAACCGGAAATACACCCGGATCGGAATTCATCTATTCTCCATAATTCAATATCTGATATCTTATCATATTCAATATCTTTATTACGGATCACTGTAGAACTGTTTTTCTGACTGATACCCCACAACTTCGGGCAATCTGATAACAATTCCTTTGCTTTTTCTGAAAGTTCCTTAGTTATAATAATTCCAGGCTTTTCATCCTCTTTTAGCCTTTTGACTAATATTTCCTGGAGATGATCATCATTGAAACCATATCCTATCATTAAAAAGGACCTGCCAGATCGAAGCGAATCGTCAGCTTTTTGTATTAGTTCTCTATATGGCTTATGGAATGCATCGGAATATTTTCTATAACCAGGAATAATAATTAGCCTTTTATCTTCGTATTTTCCACTTTCTATCAAGAAGATATCAGAAACCGTGCTATTATTAAAATCATACCAATCAATAGAACCATGAACCTTAAACAGTTTTACATGAGGCGTGGTTTTTTCAATTCTTCTTCGTTTTCCTTTAACAATAACAGTTTTGTCAACATATTCCGCCTCTCTTTCTGCCTTTTCAAAATCTAGAGTCTTTCTGAAATAGCCAACAAAACCTGTATTGCAATGTATTTTCAATTCGTCACAACAATATTCAACAAGGCAGTCATAATTTGGCGTTATAATAGTCAATATCTCCGATCTATAATAATTAATTAACTGTTCAACAGGGATTTTCATTTGTCCATTCAAGTACCTGTCTCTTACCTCTCTATCTTTTTCAGAAATACAGCCCCCCACAATTCTTATAATTTCTTTAATTAATTTCTCATCCGGTGGTGTTTTATTAAGGGCTGTTTCTAAATCGACATTCTTACATAAGTCATCACTGATCTCTCTCCACTCATCACTGATATTATTTCCCATTTTTTGCAACAACTGCTTTGCAAGCGCTTCTATGCCTGGGATTCCCGCAGCACATGATGGCCCGGAACCTAAAATGACAATAGGTACCTGTCTGCATATTTCCTGAAAGGTTTTATAAATTGAATCTTTATCCATTTTCACTGTGTATTTCCTCAAGTTAGGCTTGTTGAAAAGCCCTATATCAGTTCCAGTTCTTCCCTAACATTTTAAAGCGTATGAATTTTAGTCTCCTTATTTCTTTCTGATCTTACCACTAAATAAAGAGGGACATCCTATATTCTTCTAAAATGATTTTCCATAATTCTCCTTATACAATGTACATAAAAAGTATACCAGATTTTGACGTTAAATAAATTAACACCTGAATTTTTACACTCTTTATAATACAATGAAATTTAATAAGTTACAAACCACTATTTTGAATACCCATTCTGGTACCCGCATAAATACTTGGGTTTAAGGATGACTTGATTGTCATGCTTTACCAGATAGTGGTTTTTAACCAAGAAGTGTTTATAACAATGAGAACACTATCATCTATAAAATCATTGTCAAAAACGCGGATGTTCTTAAACGCGGTTAAGCTTTTATGAGCAATAGATGCCCCATTATCCAATTTAAACTCAAACTCCGGTTGTCTTTCCGATTGATCAAAATAATTCTCACCCAATTCAAAAGATCTTAGTATGCGAGAAAATGATGTTTTTCCAGATCCGTTCCAACCATAAATAAGGTTGTATTTAGCAAATTCTGGTAAATCGCTTACAGGTTTAAAATCAATAAAGGAAGGGCTGTTCTTGATTTAACTATGCGTTTTAACATTTTAAACGGCCCTCCACAATCCGTATCTCCTCCTCGATCAGATCGTAGAGTTTATAAACGAGCTGGTCGATGTCGGCTTCAAGGGCTTTTACTTTGGCTTGTTTTTGTATGTTTTGAAGATAGTTATCGTTCTGGGTGATAGAAATAATGTGCTCAACGATCGCAATTATACATCGCTGCTCTTTGTCCGAAGTTTCTTTTACCGGTAACTTTCTTAAAAGATCGATTTTAATTTGTGCGAATGCTTTACCTTCCTCAGCGGTTGTGCTTCTATAATACCATGTAATTAGTTTACTATTTAAAAGAGCTATCACAAAAAATGGATTATATTTCTCATTGGTGATAGTTGTACCATGAAGGGTATTGGAATAATAAAAATAATCTGTATCGTAAGCAGCAATTATTTCATCAGCCGTCTGGCGTGTAAGTATTTTATTTCTTTCAAAGATTACCGGTCTTCTCATCCAAAGACCGTGCCTAACACCTGGTCCTCTACGTTTTACTTCCAATCGCATCATTTCATTTGGTTTATAATTAACCCATTTATTTCTAAATCTAATTGAATACCTATTTATATCTTGACCAAATAATAATGGCTTGGAATCTTTATCTAAAGGCATGTCTAAAAAAAGTTTATCAGATACTTTGCCTTGAATAATTCCATCTTTTGTTTCGCTTATGCTTTCCAGAGATAATGAATTGCTTTTAATCTTGTTAATTAGATTGGCAATCTTTGGGTCGTATGACAGGTCAAATTGATTACTTGGAGAGTTAAAAAAATACGTAATTGGTATTTCAAACGCAGAAATATTCTCAATATTCTTAATATCAATATTATTTTTAACTCTAATATTATTTTTCTGACTACGCTTGTTACAATAAAAAATAATGATATTATCAACCACTGCTTGGAAAACACCTTTAATAAAGGAATCAATTTCCAATATAGTTTGTTCCTGTAATAGCCATTTTCTCAATTTATCGCCTTGAGTATTAAGAAGTAATCTATCTGGAACAATATAGGTGGAAAAACCGGAAGGTTTTAAAATATTACTGGATATTTCTAAGAAAAAATAGAATAGGTTAAAACGCCCAACAGCAGATTTGAATTTTTTAACGAATACTTTTCTATCGTCCCACGGAATCTGTTTTATCTGTACATAAGGTGGATTAGCAATCACCACATCAAATCCGCCCTTAGAATGAAATACCTCGGAGAAATACACCTCAAAATCAAATTCTTTATGCCCGCTGGTTATTTCACTTATCAGTTTATCAATCTGCTGTTTATATTCCTGCTTTTTGGTGGGATTGGTTTCATTGAAAAACATCGGCTTCAATTTTTCCAATTCTGAAAACAGATTCGTATTAAAAAGGTCTTTCTCCACGCCAAGCAATGAATTCCCGCAAACCACCTTATAAGCCAGATTCGGCAGGGGCTTGATGTTCTTAATATCATCCTCATCCACTACCAGCGAGAGCCACAGCCGAAGTTTGGCAATCTCCACTGCTCCCGGGTCAATGTCCACACCGTAAAGGGAGTGTTCAATGCATCGGCGTTTGAAATCATAAGTAGTTCTCTTTTTGTCATTAAGAAAAACGGACAGTACATTCCTGGTTTTTACAATCTCGCTCATCATACCCACCGGAAAAGCGCCGGAACCCACTGCCGGGTCACAGACTGTGATTTCCGCAAGTTTATCGTCAATCAGTTGCGCATTTCTTCGGATGCTTTCGGTTAGTTTATGAGAATAGGTTTTTGTTTCTTTTCCTTTGCTCAATACTCTTGCTTCTTTTTCGCTGACCTGATCGCCGATGTGTATCAGGGCTTCGATATCTTCCTTGTTTGCCTTTGCGTCCAGCTCGGTTGCCAGATAATTGATCAAACTCTGCTGGCACATGTAGTGGACAATCTCACGCGGCGTGTAATAGACACCGAATTTTTTGTTGAATTTGTTTTCCTCGCCGGTTTTACCGCTCTTTAATGCCTTTCTAAATTCATCATAATTATCCGGGCGGATGGCATTGAATTTCTCGTATGCTTTGCCGAGCAGCTCCGGGTCGATTGCCACTTCCTTTTCCAGAGGTTCATCTTCCTTTACCGTAAAATTGTAGCGGTCGAAGATGTCCAGAATACCGTCACCTGTATCGCCTTCTTTGGTTTTCCTGGTATTGGAAAAGAGCTTGTCAGGAATAATTATATCGGTACGCACCCAGCCGTAGTTGCCGATAGGGTCAAAAAGCCCGCCGTTCAGGAAAGGGATTTTGCAGTCAAAACGGCTGTAGTAACCATCATCATCGCTGCGATCTCGACGTAATGCCTCATAAAAGAGGGGTTCCAGAATATCATTGAAGAAATTGCTATAATCCCCATGCTTTTTCTCAAACAGTTCACGTAAAAATTGTTTTGAGCCGGTTCCCCAGTCATCATCACGGCCCACACCGAACCAGCCCTTTTTCTGCAAGAAGTAAAGGAAAATAATTTGACCCAGTAGTTTTTTGGCAAAGTTAACAGTATCAACTCCCTTGTCATCAAAATCAGCCTTAATTTTCGGATCCTTTTTAACAACCTTGTCCAGTTCTTCCTTTGTGCATAGAAAAAGATTACGATACTCCCGGAAAAATTCTTTAGTGACGGTTTCAATATCAAAGGCTTGCTCCAGTTCCGCAAGAGTGGGGTCATGTTCGTCATCCGCTAATATTTTTTTCATTTGGCTTTGGGCTGTGTGGCTTTTTTCGTTGGCGCCCACCAGAAACGACCAGCGTCGGGCAGGAGTGAATTCTTCCTTCACCTTCATTCTGCCGGTTTTGGATTTTTCAAATTTGTAATCCATTTTGATCAGTGAAAAACGCCAGTCGGCTGCATCGGGAGAGACAAAGGCTGCTAATGCCGCGTCTTTCATAACCCCGCCGCGGCTGCCGTTTAAGTACCAGGCGATAAAATTGCGCTGCATGGTGCGGGCGCGTTCAAGGGATGTAGCTTTCTGCAAGGTTATGACAAGGATATCAATTCTGTTTTCCCCATCGCTGAATTTGCCGATACGTTCCAGTGTTTTTATGTATTGTTTATAGGCATCGGGAATGTAATTCCCTTTGTATGTAAAGGGCGCCTCATCAATCCTGTTAAGAAGGTTTTTGATAAATCCGGCAAAACCGCTCTTATTAAAAGAGTTTTCAAATGTATCTCTGATAATTTGTTGCGCCTGTTGTTTATCCATATACTATTCCCTACTTTTATAGGTAGTTTGTCGTCTTTATGACCCTTTTGTCCTCTTAGTTTGTAAACAATTCATTTTCCTGTTTCGCCAAATAACTGCCAAAATCACCTGTTAAATGACGATGGTTATGTCCGATAAATGTCTGAAACATGTCCATTATGTCCGATAAATGTCCGTTATGCCAATTCATATTTCCGGCCTCTCTTTTCACCGATTTCTTTCAAAATATTTTTAGCTACTAAATCTTGGAGATCTCTATATAAGGTTTTTTCAGAAACGTTTTTAATTATAGCTTTATAAGAAGATAAGCTTATATTATTATTTTCTTTGATATTGACAACAGCTTTGATTTGCCTGTCATTCAATCCGAGTTTCTTTAAATTTTCCTCATTCCATTTATCTTTATAAAAAGTAACAATCATAACACCATTTTCTTCCGTAAAATCAGGTTCCGGCAATCCCTGTTCTATACAGGTTTCTACAATTTTAAGGGTACCATGCCCCCAAGATTCTATAAACCCGGCATAATAGAAAACTTCAGATAGAAGTGTGTTTCTTAGAATGGATAAATGACTGGTTTTCAATTTTTCTGCGGGAATTTCGGGCGGGAGCTTGCCTTCATTCATTATCATCAATTTATCAGAATAAACCCGTATCTGGATTTGTGAATTACCGGAATAATCCCGGTGAATCAAAGCATTAATAATCGCTTCTCTTAAGGCCTCATAAGGATATTCAAGAATATCGCGGCGATGAATACCCTCATAAAAAATATTGCTGACCAGATATTTTGTTTTCAGGATTTCCAGAATCTTTTCCAGTTGTGTAAATAGATTTCCTTTGACAATATCTGTTGTCTGAATTTCCGTATCTGACAGGAATTTGCCTATTCTGGCTACAGCATGACGGTAAAAGTTCTGCGGATCATTGCCAAAAAGAAGAAGCGCTGCTTTTTTTAGATTATCACCGCTTAATAAATTCAATTTTCGTAGAAGTGTTTTAATGTCACCTTCTCTACTGATTGAAGGAATTCTATCAACAGCATAGTTTTTAAACTTTTCTATTGAATCATTATCGAGTTCTTTAATATCAGCTTGCTCTTCAAAAACATTATCCCAGGCGCTGCCAGTTTTTTTAAAAAGAAAATCAGACAGTTCTTTTCCCTGTAATTCCTGCACAGTGCTGCCGC
Source organism: Spirochaetales bacterium (assembly GCA_030604195.1). Lineage (GTDB taxonomy): Bacteria > Spirochaetota > Spirochaetia > SZUA-6 > DRHE01 > DRHE01. Next base: position 12,362 of record JAUVWI010000074.1, on the reverse strand, counting down.
TTCTGAGATAATATTTGCCATTGTAAGAAATGGGCACAGATGATGGTATAATTGTGATTTTGATTATATCCTTGCTGCTTTTTCTGTTCAGTTCAACAGAGGGAGTGATTCCAAGTTTATTTCTGATGGTATTTGGTATATCCTCAAGTAGTTTTTTTTGACTTTTCAAACTTGAGGGTTTCCCCAGGTCATCCAATCCAATATATAAAACACCGCTGCTGCTGTTTGCAAATGCGGAAACGGCTTTAAGGCAATCGTTTCGCCAGGTTTGTTTATATTCAACAGTTTGAGATTCTTTATTCGTCATATATTATTCACCTGCCAGATATAATGAGAGTATCACTTCCCGTTTCCCGAAAACTGCTGGGTTCTGTTCGGCATAATGGCTTTCCAGCAGTCTTTGGGGTATATGGGTCTGGAGTACTGCCAAAACCCTTAAAGGATTGACAAGTTCATCCTTTAAGGCGTACAGGGCTTTTAATGTATTTTTTACCGTCTGTTTGGGCAGGCCACCTTCCTCAAGCTGGATCAATACTTTTTTAAGGTAAAGCTCCTGGTCTTCGGTGAGTTTCTGCGTATTTTTCATGGTTGCCTTTAAAATACGCAGGATATTGGCCGCGCTGTCGCGTCCTCTTCTTTTCTGAGGTTCAGCCATTTCTTCGGTTGTAGCGATAATAAAAGCTTCCTTGTTGTTGTCTAAAAGATCATAAATCTCCACAGGCAACCTTTTCTTTTTTTCATCCGGACCACTTTCAAGCAGTTTTGCCGCTGATATAAAATCGAGTTCTTCGGCTGCTTGCTCAACTTGTGCCATAAAAAACTTTTGCAGTTTCCCGCGGCGAAAGTAGGTGATGAGCGCTTCGGCAATAGCGTTGTTTTGTTTTGCTGTGCGGGCTTTTTTGGGTAGGTGTTTTATTTTTTCAAAAAGGTCGGGGTCCTCTTCGCGGATATCCCGGATAACCTGCAGATATTTCAGTTCGCTTTCTTCCGCTTCATCATCGCCTTCCAGCGTTTTCTTTGAAACAAGGCGGTCGAACAGCTCGTGGGAGCCAATGGGCTCGCCTTCGGTTAAAAGCTCTGCATCGCCGCCAAGCAGGGTTAAAAAGGCATTGATTTTAGCTTCTGCCGCTTCTTTCAGTTTGATCTGGTCATTGGCTTGTGTGGTGGGAAAAAAATTGAAAGTATGGATAACATCAAAGGGTGTATCAACCCGATTAATACGCCCCACTCTCTGCATCATTCGGGTCGGGTTCCAGGGGATGTCATAATTGATCACCACGTTGGCACGATGCAGGTTAACACCTTCCGCAAGGACTTCTGTAGAGACAAGTATGCGATAATCATCTTTTTTATGACGGGCTCGGGCGTCAAAGTTTTCAAGCACTTTATCGCGTACAGCCTCGCCCGAATCGCCGGTAAATAAAAGAACCCTGCCGGGATATTCTTTATTAATGTTTTTAAACAGATAATTGGCGGTCTCTTTCGATTCAGTAAAGATGATGAGGTGGTTTTTTTGTAAGACTACATTTTTTGAAAGTTCGTTTATAAATTTCAGGAGCTTCGGGTCGCGGTTTACATGCCGCCAGAGCTTTTTAACTTCCATTAAGACATTAAGATCATGATGCAAATCTATTTTTAGCTCTTTTCTGAAATCTTTGGTCTCATATTTTTTGGCCTTGCCTTCATCTATCATTCGTTGGACTGCCTCATCATCGTCGTTTTCCAGCAGTTCAAATATCTTGTTGGTGTGTTTTTTACTGACATACACATAACCGTTGTCCAGCTCTTTTATGAACATTTCGTAGGAGTGCAGGAATCTATCCACCGAATTTCTAAATGCAAAGAAACTGCTCTCCAGCCGTTTGACGAGCAGTATTTTCATAAAACGGCCCATGTTCCGCTGGGATTGTTCTTCAAGCTGATCAATTTTGCCTTTATAATAATTTGGCAGAAGAGGCGTGTAACGAGTATATTTGAATTGATTGGCAATGAGGTCGATGGTTTTGTTGAAGATATCATCTTCTTCATCATTGAGTTCGTAGAATAGCGGCTCCGGTTTTTTAACCTCCGGGAATTTTAGTCCCTGCTCTTGTATGTCTTTATGGAAATATTTTTCAATTTCAGTCCTGGTGCGGCGTACCATTAAATATTTAAGCACCTTATCGCGGATTTCCCGTGCATTTGCTCTTACAGTATTTATATATTCGTTATAGTCCTTCTGCCTATCAAGATTTTTGATTTTTTTGTCCAGACCGTTAAAGAATGCTTCCAGGTCAGGTAGATTGGGAATGTTGCTTTTTTTGGCTTTCTGAAACAGCTTAAGTAGGCTTAGAATATCTTTGGGAGTGTTGTTGTAAGGAGTTGCAGTTACCAGGACAACTCTTTTTCCGCGACATATTTCTGCCAATTGCTCATAGGAAATTGTTGTTTCGGTTCGAAAACGGTGCGCTTCATCGATGATAATATTTGTGTATTTATCTAGTCCCCTATCCAAGAGTTTTTCCAGTTTGCCGAGTGATTCAAAATCAGCCGGAACCCGAAAGTCTGAAAACAAATTGGGCCAGGAACCGGGATTGGATTTTTGCAAAAGCACCGGCGGGGCGATAACAAGTGTTCTGCCATCCAGTTGACCTGCCAGCATAGCTGAGATGTAGGTTTTTCCCAGCCCCACAACGTCGGAGATAAAAACACCGCCATATTCCAGAAGTATCTTTTTGGCATTTAAGACTGCCTGCTCCTGATATTCGAGTTTTTTAAACTCCTGCGGCAGATATTTAATGAATACCTCATCTGCCTGGCTGAGCTCATCTTTGAAATATTCGTAGAGAAACTTAAGGTATAGCTGATAAGGCGTGATGTTTTGAGTCAACCATGTCTTGTCCTGAATAGTCTGAACATATTTTTCGCTGACATCTACAGCGTTACACCATAATTTCTCAAATTTATTTTTCGCAAAATCATAGTCACTTCTGTTTTTGAGTTCAATGTTGAATTCAAGATTGTCAACCAGCCCGGCTTGTGTGAAATTACTGGAGCCTGTGATAACGCGGCCGGCATCTCTATCGCCTTCCTTGAATGTCATAATATAGAGTTTGGCGTGGATATTCTGTGACGGATAAGCCCTGATTTCAAGTTTGCTGTTTCTGATCCATTCTATAAATTTATGTACCCCTTCTTCAACATTTCTGTTGTCCTCAGAATCCGCCATTTCTTTCTGAACAAGATTTTCAACTTCCTGCTTGGCTTCGGCGTGGGAAAAATCGATTGCTTGCTGTGAGGGTTTATTTGCTTTTTCAAGTAATCCGAAAGTTTGCCTGCTTGTGTTGATGCCAATCAGAATTCTTATTTTTTCTGTGTTTTGCAGAGATGGGTAGATGGCGTGAAACCCACTTGAGTAGAAGTATCCTACGAGGCAATCAAAAAATGATGTGTCTTTAATAAGGACTTCAAATCTCTCTTTAAGGCTTTGATTTTCTTCGTTTGTAATGAATGATAGATCAGTGTTCATAAATATCCTTTGTTATCCTCTTTGAGCAAGCTTCAAGGCCATTCCTGACGGCATCGTTTCATTTCTCGCTTTATCGGCAAACGATCTTTTAAACTTCTTCGCTGAGGCAAGGGGCGGTGACAGCTTATCCGTTTAAAGCCACTATTACCGATATTCAGCTCGAAGCCTACTCCAGTGTCTTGTTATGCTGTTTTAATTCAATAATCTTTCTAATTTTCCTTAAATTTAAAAAATCAGTTGGCATAAAAACATTAATATCAATATTTTTATAATCGGAGATATTTCTTGTTATTATTGTATCTAACCCATTGTTAATTGTTATAAAATATTGAATACCATCCTCAAAGTCTTTTATTTTTGAATTCAATGACTCCCCAATCTCTTTATCTGTAAATGGTAATATAGTTAATATTGATCTTAATTTCGAAATTGCTTTTGCCGCAATATTTTCATTTTTATTGCTGCTTATAATATAATAACAATTTGCTAATATTGATGATGAAGTAAATCCAATAAAATAGTTCTTTTCTATTAATGCCAGTATCTTTTGTGAATCATAAAAAAATGGCTTTCTTTCAAAGACAACATCCAATATAACATCGGTATCTATATATATTTTATCTTTCATAGGAATCTTTTATTTAAGGCATCTTCCAATAATTCTTTATCAGATTTTATTGTCGTAATCCCGGCTATCCCGGATAGTGCTTTAGTAATTAGTGGGATATTTTCATTATAATTCACAAAATCGGAAGTTAATGATTTGAAATAAAATTCAACTAACTTCGACAAACTTATTTTATTTTTTTTTGCATATTTTTTTGCAGCTTCAATTGTTTCATTGTCCAGGGTTAATGTTAATTTTGTAGTCACAATCAAACCTCCCGGCTAATTATACGTATAAATATATATGAATAACACGTGTCTGTCAAGTTTTTCTCACTGACTATACGTTTTCTATGGTATTGTGCTATTACCTTTAAACTCTTGCCTGTTCAGCTGCGCTTTCACCCGCGCTTTCAGCGCGAAAAATAATCAATTCCAAAAGGTATAGTAGCTTTCCTGCTCACCCAGCCTCATTAAGTAGAGGGCCAGCTCCCTGGCATGGTAGTCGCCCCACATAGTCGCCTCTCCGTACGGGATACTGCTTCCGTCAGGAATATAGTCCCAGCCTTTTGGCCGATGATAGACTGAATGAAGGATCAGACCCTGGTGGTCAGGGGTTTCAGCCAGGTAGGGGGGGCGGAAAAGTGTATGGGCTACGGTAAGTCCGGCCTGGAAGTAGCGCTCTCCCGCTTTGCCCTCCCCCTTTGCCTGCAGGTGGCGGCCCAGGCGCAGCAGCCCCTGGGCGGCTATACAGGCTGCAGAGCTGTCCACAGGCTCGTAACTGTTAAAAGGGTCGGCCGGTTTTTCCAGATAAGAGCCCAGCTTTGCCAGCCCGGGAGCGCCGGTGTCCCAGTAAGGTATGCCGTCACCGGGGGTATATTCCAGGTAAAAGTCAGCCACGGCCCGGGCTGTATTACAGAAGCGTTTCAGGAAAGCATTCTTTCCCGCCAAACCCCCTATCTGCATGCCTGTAAATGCCTTTTCCGGCAGGCTCTCCAGGAACTCAAGTTCCTCTGAATACCCGGTGAGCGCCCAGGCCAAACCGCGGGTCCAGGTGGAAAAAGGGGAATAGCCCTGCTGGGATGCCGGAGAGCGGAAGCTGCCGTTTTTTACATTAAAAATCGCCTCATGTATTGTGCGGCCGCGTATATCATATATATCCCCTCCTTCACCGAAGCAGATATTATAGCGAGCTGTACTTTCCGCATGCTGCAGCAGCCTCTGCAGCAGTGATATGGCACGATCCTGCTCACCCATGAGCACCTGCCCCAGATTGTATGCCACTGCCAGCACCCGCAGTGAACGCATGGTATCTACAAAAAGAGAGTGAGGCCCGTTGAAAGAGTATATGAAGCCCAGATTATCCGGCAGGCTTGTCCAGCGGCTGGCCTGTACCGCGCCGGAAACCTTAAGGGCCAGCTCACAGAATCTTTGCGCCCACACACCATCCCCTTTCAGCACTGCAGATGGGACTCCGCCCTGTTTTAAAAGAGCCAGGAGATTGCCGTAGGTGCTGATATTGTTGAATCCATGATCGTGGACTCCGACATGGCTTACATGACCGGCCATATGCTCAAGAGTACCGGCCAGGCCGATCTCCAGGAAAACAGGGTCCCCTGTTGCTGCATACTGGAGCAGCGCGGAACCGAATTGAAAGCCCTGGGTCCATTCAGTCCATCCGCGGGAGGTATATTTTCCCGATACTGTATAAACCGGGGCGCCGCTGCCGGGCTTCCAGCTTTTATCTATAGCTAATATCTTGCCTGCGGACACTTTAAAGAGGTTGTCAATTTCAGGCAGCATTTCCTCCACCCGTAGTGAATTATTAATCTCGATCACTTCTTTCCCTCATTTCTTTTATTTAAGTATATACTGTAAGCAAGAAAAGGGGGAGCTATGATTGAAAATAAAACGCCGGTGGTGCTGGTAACCGGGGCCGGCCGCGGCCTGGGCCGGGGGATTGCCCGTCATCTTGCTGCTAAGGGTATCTCTGTGGCAATCAACTATGCAAACAACAGAGATGGGGCTTTAGAAACAGTTCGACTCTGTGAAGGCGCCGGTATAAACAAGGCTCAGTCTTTCTTTCCCGTTCAGGCGGATATCAGCCGGAGAGAAGGGAGAGAGCGACTGCTGCAGGCAACACTGGAAAAGATGGGACGAATTGACGCACTGGTAAACAATGCCGGCATTGCTCCAAGAGTCAGGGAGGATATTATCGAAGCCGGTGAAGAATCATTTCAGGAAGTAATGGCTGTCAATCTGCAGGGCCCCTATTTTCTTACCCAGGGGGTAGCCCGTTACTGGCAAAAAACAGAACTTGAACCTCTGCTGGCCAATGGTTTCAAGATTGTCTTTGTATCCTCTATATCTGCAGAATCAGCTTCCCTTAACAGGGGTGAATACTGCATTTCCAAGGCCGGACTATCAATGGCTGCGCAGCTCTGGGCCCTCCGTTTGGCAGGGCTGGGCATCCAGGTTTTTGAACTTCGCCCGGGTATTATGAAAACCGATATGACCCGTGGTGTCCGGAAAAAGTACGACACCCTTATTGCTGACGGCCTGGTGCCGGAAAAGCGTTGGGGCACGGAAGATGATCTGGGCCAGGCGGCAACCACCATAATACTCGGCAATCTACCCTTTGCCACCGGATCGGTAATTCATATTGACGGCGGCCTGCACTTACAGAAGCTGTAACTAAAGGAAGCTGTAAAATGACCTCCTTATTCAATATTCTCAAATGCCCTCAGCAGCGATCTATGAGCGCTGCCGGGATTCCACCTTGCCGGCGGTGTAGGCCTTTTCACTGATAAAGAGCTCAAGAAGCTCCCCGTCGAGTTTATTCAGAGCTGCCTCTTCCCGCAGGATGGCAAAAACCCGCTTCAGCTCCATGGCCTTTTTATAGGGCCGGTCCGCGGCTGCCAGGGCATCGTATATATCGGCAATGGTCATGATCCGGGATTGAATGGGGATCTCGTCCCTCCCCTGTATCTTATCGGGATAACCGCTGCCGTCCAGTTTTTCATGATGCTTGCGGGCAATCTCCGGTATCTGCTGATACTCAACCGGCCAGGGAATTTTGCTGACAAAGGCATAGGTATGCTCCACGTGGCTTTCTATTATACGTCGTTCCTCCCGGTTCAGGGTTCCCCTGGCAATCCTGAAGTTCTCTATCTCTTCGCTCTTCAGGAGGGGAATATGTCTGCCCTCCAGATCCTCACATTCCAGATCAGGAGCCTGGAGTAAGATCCCCTGGATCAGTGTGTTGCGGTCCTCATTCAGGATGCTGGGCTTGTTCAACTCGGCTACCAGGAGCATTATCTCACGCAACGCCTCGAGCTTGGACTGCCCTTCCTTCTGCAAACTGTCTATCTCCCCCCTGACCGTTATTTCAGGCTGAGACTTTAAAGCCAGTAGTTCATTAGCGTAACACAACTCCATTGACCTGTAGAGGTAGTTTAGCCTGAGCTTCAGATGAACGAAGTCATGGGGGTAAAGCTTCTCACCCTTAAGAAAGATGGCTGGATCTATGTAAACCTTGCCGAAATCGTGGAGCAGGGCAGCCATTTCCAGTTCCTTGATCTGGGTCTCGGAGAACTGAACCTCCGCCAGGGGTCCGCTCTTCTGCAGGTTAATAATACGGGCTGTATTCACGCACATGGCAGCGACCCGGAAGGAGTGGCCGGAGGTGGCGGGGTCCTGTGACTCGATTGCAGAAACCGAGGCCTTCACAAACTCATCAAATTGGCGCTCGATCTGCAGGATCATCCGGTTGTTCTCCAGGGCAATGGCCGCTTGTGAGGCCACCGCCTGCATCAGGTTCTCATAGCGGGAATCGAAAGGAACGACACCCTGCTCGAAGTCCTGCGGCTCCTTTAGCAGTATTTCGTAGGCCTCATTGCCGGTGTATTTCTCCCCCGTCTCTTTACAGTTGATCAGCTGGATGACGCCGATGACCTGATCCAGGTGATTTCTCATGGGCACCACCAGCATCGATTTTGTCCGATAATTATGGCTTTTGTCGAAGCTGCGATTAAAGGATACCGGGGCATCTTCATCCAGATCATAGACATCGGCGATGTTCAAGACCTGTCCGCCCAGCGCTACGTGGCCGGCAATCGAACTATCATCAAAGGGCAGGGTGAACTCTTCGTAGGACAGCTCCTTGGAAAAGGTATGGGAGTATTTAAAACGCAGGCGTTTGCTTCCCTGCCCGTCCTTTTCAGTAATATAGAGACTTCCGGCATCGGCTCCGGTGATCTTTTTGCTCAGATAGAGTATCTGCCGCAGGAGCCGGTCCGAGTCTTTTTCCAGGGTTAAAGATTTACCGATGTCGATCAGGGATTCCAGATCGTGATAGGTATCGATCAGGGTGATCTTGCTGCGTTCCTGCTGGCTGACAATAGAAGACTGCTGCTCCATTTCTCTGAAAGCCCGGTCAATGAGAAACCGGGACTCCAGCTCCGATATGGCTGAGCTCCTCAGATCCAGGATTGAGGTTAAAAGGGGCGATTTGCGCGGAAGCTCCATTTCGCCGCTGAAGGCCACACTCACATGTGCAACCTCAGTTGTTTTGAAATCCTTGAAAAAGCTGTTGACCCTGGCAACCTCATCCAGAGGCAGGAAAAAAAGCGCCCGGAGATTCCTCTTTCCCCTCTGCCCCACCAGCCTGATAGCGCTTTCCAGAACATCATCTTCCTTAAAAACAGGAATCTTTAAATCTGCAGGCAGCCTGATCAGGTCTTTGACTTTATCTGCAATAAGTATGATTCGTTGAGTACCCCGCATTATCCGATCCTTTCCCTTTTAGATGCTGTTATTATAATACATCAATACTTTCAACGCCACAGGCCGGGGAAAAATTAACGGGTGCGTTGCTGAGGCGCTTATCTATTACCCATCCAGCGTATCACGGACCTTTTGCGCCAGGGATATGGGCGTAAAGGGCTTGGGCAAAAAAGATACTCCTTCATCCAGCACGCCGTGGTGAACAATTGCATTATCGGTGTAGCCGGAAATGTACAGAACTTTAGTTCCCGGATATCTCTCAAGGAGCTTTCGGGAAAGCTCTTTGCCGCCCATTTCAGGCATGATGACATCAGTTATAAGCAGATCAATCTTCGCTTGACTTGATGCAACCATAGTTTCCAGGGCTTCTATACCGTTGGCAGCCTCTATAACAGCGTACCCCTGCTTCCGGAGAACCCTGGCGGCCAGCTCTCTTAAGGATCCCTCATCCTCCACAAGAAGGATCGTTTCCGTGCCGCCTCCGGCTTTGTTCTGCTGAAAAACCTCTTCTCTCCGGCCTTGATCTTCTTTAATTTGAGGCAGGTAAGTTTTGAAAACAGTGCCCTGGTCCGGTTCACTATAAACCCATATGTATCCACCGCTCTGTTTCACGATTCCGTAGACAGTGGCGAGTCCCAATCCTGTTCCTTTTCCCACTTCCTTGGTGGTAAAAAAGGGATCAAAAACCTTACGCCGGACCTCCTCATCCATTCCGTGGCCATTGTCGCTCACCGCCAACAGAACATAATGCCCGGGTTGAACCTCAGGATGCATCCGGCAGTAGTCTTCATCCAGATAGACATTCCCGGTTTCAATTGTCAGCTTTCCACCCTCGGGCATGGCGTCCCGGCTGTTCACCGCCAGGTTCATAATCACCTGTTCTATCTGGACCGGATCGGCTTCAATCTGCTTAATCTCCGGCTCCAGTTTGGTAACAAGATCGATATTCTCTTCTATCAACCTCTTGAGCATCTTTTCCAGATCGGTGATCAACTCATTAAGATTGATTCGCTCAGGTCGCAGAATCTGCTTGCGGCTGAAAGCGAGCAGCTGCCGGATCAGCCGGGCCCCCCTTTGCGCTGATTTCCTGATATCTTCAATGCCCTCTGCAACGCTATCGTTCAAACCCTGCTCCATACTAATCAGCTCTGAATAGCCGAGAATCGTGGTGAGCAGGTTGTTGAAGTCGTGGGCCATACCCCCGGCCAGCCGGCCTACAGACTCGAGCTTCTGCGCCTGGTTGAGCTGCTCCTCCAATCGTACCTGCCCGGTAACATCGATGGCCGTGGCCAGTATACCAGCTACTCCGCCTTCAGAGTCACGGATAATAACATCCTGCCAGCGACAGGTTATAACGCTCCCATCCTTGCGCAGGTTCTGATTGATGTTGGTTTTTATCTCAGCAAACCCCTGCGCGTAAGAGCCCAGCAGCTGCTTCATTTCTTCCATATTCTCTTCAGGAATGAGCAGTTCAAACTCGTTCCTGCCCACAACTTCCTCTCTGCTCCAGCCAAAGATTTGCTCCGCCGCCCGGTTCCAATCTAGAATATTGTACCGGGGATCAAAGCTGATGATGGCAAAGGGAACAGTGTCCACCATAAACCTGTACCTGGTCTCGCTCTGTTTCCGGGCCTCCTCGGCCCGCTTTTGTTCGGTTACGTCCAGGGCCACACCCATCAGGCCGATAACCCTGCCGCTATCAACCGCCGGGGTCACCATAAAATTGATGCACCTGCTCTGGCCGCCGGCTGTAACCACCCGTAACTTAAGGGCGCTCCCCTGATCGCTACTCTGCAATTGCTGACTCAAGGCATTGTTCACCCGCTCCCTGTCCCCCGGATAAATAAATTCCAGGAAGCGCTTTCCAACCAGCTCTTTAACCTGATAGCCTAGAAGCCCGGCTGCCGCCTCGTTTATGAAGCTGATCATGCCCTTTGTGTCTGTGTTAAGAAGCAGGGCCCGGGTTCCCTCAACAATTCTATGCAGCCTTTTTTGCCTGTGAATCTCTTTTTCCCTGTTCAGCAGCAGCCGGCAAACAACCATGGTAATTACGGGAAAGATGAGTATAACGGGAATCGATATCTTTGCAAGCACTTCAAAACGGATTGCCCGGGGCAAGGTCAGCATGAGCAGGAGCATGACCGTATGGATAAGCATACCGAAAGCGTAGAGATGGTAGTATTTAACGAAATTTGGCCGGCCCCGGCGCAGGTAGTGGTAAGCCGTGCCCAGGGCTCCGGAGCTGGCAATTACCCATACCCCGGTCACTGCACCCGCGCCGCCAAGCCAGAGACGGTAAACGCCCGCAGCCGCCGCGGCTAACACTGCAGCCAGGGGGCCACCGAACATGCCCGCGGCGCCCACAACAACGGAGCGCCCGTCAAAGATAACACCGGGCATCAGGTGGAAGGGAATATTCATAACAGCAACTGCAGCAACGCCGAAAAGCAAACCGGTAATAACCTGAAAGGCTTTCACCCTATGCGCCAGCCGTCGATATATGCCACCGTACAGGGCGCTTAATGAAATGATGAGCGCACTATTTATAATGACTTCTTTGAAAATAATCATTATGTCCTTTTCTTTACTTTGTTATATTACTATATTATTAAATCAATTTTAAACCGGGCGCAAGTGTATGGATATTCTCTTACCTCCGGTTTTTAAGCCGCGCCAGATATAACCGGGCGGCAAAATCACTATCAAAACTGCCTTCGGCAAAACGCGTGGACATTTTGCTTTTAATACGCTCCATCTCTTCCTGCCTCTTCTTTGCCATTATCTCTTCTATTTCCTCCAGACCAAGACCAATACGCTTTGGTTTTTTCCCTGACCCGGCAGCCTTTCCCGGAAAACGTTCTCTGATAAAACGCCGGAATCCGGGTATAGGCGTCAGTTTACGCAGCACAAGATCCAGCAGAAACAGAGCTAAAGCGACGAATAGAAGGAGTAGCCAGATGGAATCAAAATATCTGCCCTCTTTTCCTTTAACCTCAAAGAGCTTGAAAAAATCCCCCTTTGATTTATATACCCTGCCGCCGCTCCGCTCGCTAATAGAGGTGAGCAGGGGCAGGTTCACCTTTAAATCAATATATTCAGGAGAATAGGAAAGAGCCAGGCCCAGGGTTTTCGTACTGATCTCTTCCCGGGCGCCACCGTCGAAGATAGTAATAAAATAGTCTCCCGCACCGGTAATTCGGAAGTGACTTTCATACCTGCCCGGCCCTCTCTGCTGCAGCCTGATATTCTCTATCTCTCCACCGGGCCTTACCACCCGGGCCTCAAGCTCCAGGAAGTTTAAGAATTTCAGCTCTTCATCAAGAGCATCCACCTGTAAAACCTAAAATCCCGCTATATTATAACTATGGCCGAGTTGGTTGAGGTATTTTGAAGCTTTGAAATAATTCACGCTGTTTCTTCGATACCTCTGTAACGATCGTCTTCTTAGCGCCCAGCCTGATAA
>JAUVWI010000112.1 GCA_030604195.1 Spirochaetales bacterium | reverse complement strand
TTGATTATTCTGCCCGGCGATTGTGTGAAAAACTGAATTTGATGAATCCACATACATTAGACAGGTTTAGGCTACCATTAAAGTATGAGATTCAATAGGAACCCACAAAAGATTTTTTAATATTTCAAAAAAAACTGGCGGTTTGCTAAGACCTCTGTGTTTATACTCTTGCTGTTTTCCCTGAGAACTGAAAGACCGAAGGCGTGAAAAGTAGAAATGTTTATTCCTTTTATGAGCGGCTGGGTGTTTTTAAAGATCAGTTCCAACCGCTTGCTCATTTCCCCGGCCGCCTTATTGGTAAAGGTGACTGCTAGAATGTTTTCAGGAGTGACATTATTATTCAATATTAGATGGGCAATTCTCAAAGTAAGGGTATGGGTCTTGCCGGTTCCGGGACCGGCAATAACCAGGGCCGGGCCGCTGCAATGCTCAACAGCTCTTTTCTGTTCAGGGTTCAGCTCTTTAAAGTCAAATTTTTTACGCTCCCGGTTGTTGTTTTCGTTGTTTTCAGGTTGGCTTTGGGCGGCGCGGTGGCGGCGTCTGAATTCATTGAAATCAAAATTGATCAAAACAGCTCGTTGGGGCCGGTCGCCGGGCGGCTGGGACGGCACCGGCTCAGCCCCGGGCTGGGTCTGATCAAAGAGTGTGCCCTGGTTGCCCATGGCAGCGCCTTCTTCCCGGGTAAAGACCTTGATCCTGCCATATTCGCCGTCAAAGCCTTCCCGGATAAGAACCTCCCTGTTTCGCATGCGTCTTATCGCTTCGGCCAGCAGCTCGCCTCCTGCCTGTTTTACCCGGCTTATGGGAAGGTGAAGAAGAAGATCAAGCTCTGTGACCCCCTTTTCAATCAGTCTGTTATAGGCTGCCGCCACTTTTTTGCTTTGCTGCCCAACCCCTGCTATTTCAGCCAATATTTCTTTGAGGGGTACCAACGAGAAAAAGGGAGGTCTTGTTCCTTTTTCCGGCAGAGCATCGCGGTCTGCGAGCTGGGCGACCCGGTTCATAACCCCGACAGTAACCTTTTTGCCGCAAACCGGGCAGAGTCCATTGTGTTTCAGGGTTTGCAGAGGGTCCCAGTTTATAGCGCATTTACGGTGGCCATCGTAGTGGTATTTCCCTTCCTGGGGAAAGAATTCAATAGTGCCGCCAAAGCCGGCTGGGCTTCCTCCCTTGATGGCTTTAATTATGCCTTCGTAAGAGAGGTCGGTATCAAGGATATTTGCCTCGCGGCCCAGTTTTTCAGGAGAATGGGCATCGGAGTTGGAGATGAGGGTATATTGATCGAGGAAGCTGCAGAGCCAGTTCATTGGCGGATCGCTGGATAGACCTGTCTCCACGGCAAAGATGTGGTCAGAGAGATCTCTATAACATTCACTGATCGAGTCAAATCCGGATTTAGCGCCCAGGCTTGAGAACCATGGTGTCCAGATATGGGCGGGAATAAAGAGAGCCCCTTCCGAGGCCTCAAGCGTTATCTCCAGGAGATCTCTTGAATCGAGTCCCAGTATAGGCCTGCCATCTGAGGTTATATTACCGATCTTAGCCAGTCGGCGCTGGATGGCCAGGGCATCTTTAAAATCCGGCACCAGGATCAAGTGGTGCACTTTACGCACCTGATTGTCTCTCTTGTAGATAGTGCTGATCTCTGCGGACAGCAGGAACCTTACTTCCCCTTCCTCCGGCATTGGGGGATCCTGATCGATTTTAAGTTCCTGTTTCAACCGGAAGAGGCCCTCCTCAGCGGGAAGCAGCTTATCCTGAAGCTCACTGATCCAACCGGGATGGGTAAAATCGCCGCTTCCCACCACCTTGATACCCTTTATTCCCGCCCAGAGGTCAAGGTATTCGGGTATCAGCTTCTTGCTTGTTGAAATTGAGTAGTGAGAATGTATATGCAGATCCGCGATGAATTTCATAGCGTAATAGTATATTAATCACCGGAATTTGTCAGGCCGGTTTCCGGCTATAACCATCAATTTTAATGCATTTAATTGACATAATAAAATTATGCTGATATAATATCTTTTGTTTCAGCACAGGAAAACAAGGCCGAGTTTGAGCCCGGAAAATGGGGAGTAACGCTAAGTGATCCAATCGACGGCTCTAGTTATGAGGTGGGGTTGGTTTTTCACGTAACTCCCAATATAGCTATTGCCCCTCAATTTATAGTGGATTTAGAGACCGAGAAGTACGAAAATAAAATCGCTTCTACAACAACGGAATATAAGGGGGTGGGTCAGTAAATACGGATTTCGGCGCCAACCTGGCCTTCTTTTATGTTTTGAGCCCGGTCCAGAATATGGCCCTCTTTCTGGGTCCCGTTATAACCTTCGCTATGGGTAAGTATGAAGAATCGGGTGATCTTGCCAATGTAGACGAAGACAAGCTGACCTCTTTCGGGGGTGGGGCTTGCCTTGGCGCCCAGTATATGTTTACTAAGGTATTCGGGATTTTTGCCAATCTGAACCTGGTCTATACCTATACCAAGTATACTTACAAAAACACAACTGTAGCTACGGGAACAGTCAATTGGGATTATGCTTATACATATACTGATATTGACACCTCTACATCCGCTCTGGGAGTTGTGCTCTATCTAAAATAAGGGATTAAGACCCGGCAGGGACATACTGACATCCTTGCCGGGCTATTGCTGCTGCAATAATCTCCCCGGCACAATGGGTAACCCTGCAGGCATTCATCCTTGAAAATACTCTATTGACATGCGGATTTTCAAGGAAGTATAATAGGATTCATGGTAAACAGGCCTGTCCTTGAAAAAAGTATACTTGAAGCTTTAAAACACAATCCTGTGGTGGCTTTGCTCGGCCCGAGGCAATGCGGAAAAACTACTCTTGCCCGTATAATTGCGGGAAAAACCAAATGCGAATATTTTGATCTGGAGGATCCTGCTGATCTTAATCGGCTTTCAGCGCCCAAGTTCGCTTTAGAGCGGCTATCCGGCCTGATCATTATTGACGAGATTCAAAGGAAACCTGAATTATTTGAGATACTCCGGGTTTTAGCAGATCGCTCTGCAGCAGATGCGAGATTTTTGCTGCTTGGCAGTGCTTCTTTTCACCTTGTCCGTAAAGTATCAGAGTCTTTGGCCGGACGGGTTGCCTTCGTTGAGATTGGCGGCTTTAATTTAAAAGAGATAGCATATGATAATTTTTTACAATTATGGCTTAGAGGCGCTTTCCCAAGATCTTTTTTAGCTGAAAATTCATATCTCAGCTTTGAGTGGCGAAATAACTTTATTAAGACTTTTTTGGAAAGAGACATCCCCCAATTAGGTATTACTATTCCTGCTCAAACATTGAGACGATTCTGGACTATGGTGGCTCATTTTCATGGTCAGCTCTGGAATGCTGCAGAATTCGCCAGGTCCCTCGGCAGTTCTGAAGGAACGGCACGGAGTTATCTTGATCTACTTAGCGGTACCTATGTTATACGCCAACTGCAACCCTGGTATGGAAATATCCGCAAGCGGCAGGTTAAATCCCCAAAGCTCTATATTAGAGACAGCGGGCTTCTCCATGCCCTTTTATCCATCGAATCGTTACAAGGTCTTCAACGGCATCCCAAGTATGGAGCCTCCTGGGAAGGATTTGCTCTCGAGCAGGTGCTGGAGGCAATCAAGCCGCAGGAAGCCTATTTCTGGGCAACCCATGCCGGTTCAGAGCTTGATCTTTTAGTTTTTAGGAAAGAGAAGTGTATGGGATTCGAATTTAAGTGTAGTGATGCACCTGCGATCACGAAATCAATGCGAATTGCGCTTGAAGACCTTAATCTTGATAAGATCTGGATAATTTACCCGGGCGCTAAATCATACATTCTTCACCAACAGGTAGAAGTTATCTCCATAAGAGATCTTGAAATTTTCTTCGAAGACCTGTGAAGTTGTTTTTCGTTACTTTTATTCTAATCCTTTAGATCGTTTGACTAACCATCAGTATCTATGGAGACTATTTGCTTGTCATTATTTCCACACCGTCCCAATTTGCAGGCGGTGGGTTTCTATTGTATTCCAGGCAGCGCTCGATCATCATTTGCGAATTATAATCGTCATGCAAAACGCTATTTACTTCCTGAAAGTATCGAACAGCGGTATTGAAGGCCTTTTTATAGTAGTAATCCATACCCATATTATGAATGGCCCAGATCTTTTTTTCCTTTTCATCCAGGCTCTTTTTAGCGGTATAGATGCGTACCCCTTTGGTTTTTCCTTTTACTGCCACCGTATCCAACAGGCGGCAGGGAACTTTGTCCTTTACCTTCAGATAAAGGCTCTCCGAAATCAAGAGACCCTGGCGGTATTTTTTGGTAAGCCCCTCAAGGCGGGAGCCCAGGTTGACCATGTCGCCGATAATGGTATAGTCCATCTTCTTGTCAGTGCCTATGTTCCCCACAGTTACCACGCCATAGTTAATGCCCACACCGATCTTGAATTCCGGTTTGCCCAACTCCCGCTGTTTGCGGTTAAATTCGACTAAACCATCTCCCATTTCAATTCCGGCGAGAACCGATTGCAGGGCATCATCGTCATGTTTTACCGGGGCGCCGAAAAAGGCCATAATGGCATCGCCTATATACTTATCAACTACTCCCTTCCGGTTCATGATGATATCAACCATAATTGAGAAGTAGCGGTTAAGAGAATTAACCAGGTCATCGGGCATCATTCTCTCGGAAATACTGGTGAAACCCCTGATGTCCGAGAAAAGAATGGAAACCACTCTGTTTTCACCCACCAGCATTGACTCAGGATTTTCGAAGAACTGATCGATCACATCTTCCGGCACATACTTCTGGAAGATATTCCTGATTTTATATTCCCGTTTCTGGGCCAGCACCGCTTTGAAGGCAAAACTTTTGATCTGGTTGTAGGCTCTCTCCAGCTCTCCTACCATGAGATTAAAGGTATGGGCCAGCTGGCCAATTTCATCGTGGTATTCCACGGCTACCCGTTTTGTAAGATCGTTATCGGTAATAATCCCCTTCATGGTTGCCACCACCTTGGTCAGGGGCCTGGTCAAATAATTGGCGAAGAAAAGCAGCATAATTACCGCAGCGATGATTGCTGCGATTAAGATAATTATAGTTCTTTGGGTGATCTGGTTGATCTTGCTGTAGAAGGTATCTCTCTCTTCAGCCGCTATTATATACCATTTAAAGGGTTCAAAGAAAAAACCCTTGGCTACCCGCTCCTTACCGCCAATACGGGGGGTTATGAGTTCGGTGTTTCTGGCTGTAATAAGCTCAAGCAGAGCTTCCCGTTCTTTGGGCGCTATCTCAATGTCCCTGGTCTGCATTACTGAATTTCCCTGTTCGTCAAAAGCGATAATCAGCTCTGTCGAACTCCTGATTATGGAGCCGGCATAGGTTTCTATTGCGCCCTTGGTTGCCGATACCATGGAAGGCCTTTCAGTAAGATTGTTTTCTACCAGAAGCAGCCACTGGCTTTCTGAATACTTTTGCAGCTCCGCCGCTTTAAAGCCCAGAAATTCCTGAGCGATTCCGGTAATACCATTAGACGCGGAAAAGAAGGAGGAGACACCGGTTAAAAGGAGGGTGGTAATAATCAGGGGAAGGACCGTCAGAATTATTTTTAGTTTAATGCTCATAGTAATAGCTACCTCTATTTTATCGGCCGTATAAGTGGCAAGCAAAAGCCGCTTGTTGGCCCGCCTGCGGGGTGGTATAATTACTTTGTGGTGTTAGCTAAAAGATTCCTGAAGCTCTTAACAGCAACCCTGATTATTATTGTTTGCGGCTCCTGTGGTCTTCCCCCCTATAATGAGGGTCTCTCCCTGGCCATGGTTACCACACGAAAGCTGAAGGAGGATTTTTGGTTTTGATCCGTTTATGGCGGTTATTACCAACCCACAGGTTAATATTGATGTTATTTTCGATAATGACACCGCACTTGGCGGCGGCGGGGTTATTACCTCAGATTTTATAAGCGCAAATATCTATCCCAATCCTGGTTTGCTTTTTGATCAGATCCAGTTTCTGTGTAGGCACAGCAGCGTGTCTTATGCTTATTATGAAATAATCTGGGATATAGACCAGGCGGGATACGTGAATAGCAATATACTAAGGGCCGGTGCGCCCGTAGTGCTTCCGGTACTTATAAGATGATCTTTGTCATGCCCTATTCAGTAGGCAGCCATGATGATAGGGAAATCTACTTCAAGGTCTACTCAATTCCCACCGCAGATATTAAAGATCTGGATTAAAAAGGCGTTTTGCTTCGGGGAGAATAACCGGTGTGCAGCTGAAAGCGGATAATACAAGTCTTTATGAGTTTTTCCTCATGCTGATCATATTTATCATAATACTTTCTTTTGCTGCAGTGACTTTAATTCTGCTGAGCAGTCTGGTTGACAGCCGTATTGAGGTAAGCTCCCTCCAGAAAAACTGGCTGCAGATAAAAGACCTGAAATCCAGCCAAATTCTTGTAACTATGTTTATAAAGATTAGCTAATTATCTACAGATAAAGCAATTAAGCTATTTTTTATGCTTGACATAGCTATGAAAACAAACAAGGGTTGGAATATTGTTTCTAGCCGGTGAATATTGCTACCAGTTGTCCTGGAAAATCTGTCTGCCTGATCAGCTTCTTTATTCTGGGAAGTGCTTTGTCTGAGTTTACAGAGAGCTTGGCGAGCTCTTTTCGAATCAATCGAGCGTCGATTTCAGCGAATCTTTCTTCAAGGGAGTCAGTTCCAGCAAGAAGGATACGCATATACTGCGGATCGTTGAGGTTTTTCACCAAAGGCGTGTTGGCCGGCGCTCAGGCGCTTGCGAAGCGTATCGTTTTCTGTATTAAGCAGATTTTTGCCAACTGCGGCCAGGAAATGATAATGACAAATGAAATCCGGGGTGTCGGGGAATACCTTCTCCACGGCACGAATGATACCTTTACCCATATCATGGACCATTGCCAGGGGATCGCCATACGCTTTTTGTATCTTTTTGAGAAAAGGGATGATCGTTTCGGATTTTTCCGAAGCCATTTTCTCATTTTCCAGCACGATTTCCGTGATTCCGTCCAATCCACACATCAGATGAGGGCTTGCTCCTTCACAGGTGGCATCCAGATGCAGGATATATCCACCGTTTAGACTCAGCATCTGCCTGATCCGGTGTTGGCTTTGCTTGTGCGCCACCGAGAGGTACACGATGAACTTATTGGCCAGAAAGGAGACTTCTCTCTTCGAGATGCTCACCCGCTTGTCTGCAAGCTCCATCTGGATCTCCCCTTCATTTCGACAGCGTAGGAACATGTCTTTGCCCGCATATACCATCACGTCGTACCCATATCTGCACCGATAGGGTTTGAGCCTCCGAAGCTCTCCTGATGCATACTTCCTTCCACATTGCGGGCAGTGAAGAATGGTCTCATGGGCTTGGAATGTTCCGATGGCCAGAGTGGCAACAATAGGCTTGCGTGTTTTCCACACCTGGAGCCCCACTGCGCAGTGGGGACAGTGCTCGATTAGTGGCACAAACGGAATCGTCGGTGTGTTCCGGAACAACGCCTTCAAAGAAATGCTTTCGGTGAGTTGATCCATATGCTCTGTCAACGCCCGGACGAGGAGATATCCGGCGTTTTTTTTCAATGCCATGATACGCCAGAAGATTGCGGACGGCGGCAATGCTTATACTTTTGCCTTTCTTACGAAGCCACTGAGCACACTGCTCCTCAGAGAAGTCAGGATGTTTGATTCGATCGACAAGGATAAAGATCGCCTCAGCATCGGAAGGTAGTTTTTTCGCCATCTTTTTCGATTCTTCAGCACGGAGGCTTCTCTGGCTGCGGTAGGTATGGTCCTTATCACAATAATACACAAACCTCTTTTCATACTTCTCTCGACGCAGCCCCTGGATTTTCCGTAACTGCGCCATGAACGATCGGTGAGGCAATCCGACCAGCCTGCCAATCTCCGAGGCATCAAGCCCTGCTGGAGAGTTTCTGACTAGATGTCGCACCGTGTGCTTCAGGGTGCCCCACTGGGAGAAAAACACACCTTTGTGCTTCCATAATCCGTTTTCATCAAACTTCGCTACATTTGACAAGGCATAGAAACCTCCGTTGCGATTGTAGCTGGTTATTGCTCCCCAATTTTTCAAACGGTTTCGAACCGTGGGAATCGAACAATCAAGATGCTGAGCTAAATGTGTGATCGTCATGATGCGTGAACGTCGAAAAACCGCAAGTGTTTCATCTTCTTTTTCCGGATTGATCATGGGTAGACTCCTGTTTATTAAGTTAATGTCAATCATATATATTTTAACATTAACTTAATTATTTGTCTACCAGATTGCCAGAATAATCCCTTATATCACCGATACTTACCGAGAATTTTCAGGATAATGTGAGAGGTTTTAGCTACGACATGAACTTAATAATTTTGTATGAGGATCGTGTATTTCGATATCCAGAAAAAACTGCCAGAGCCATGGCAATGCAGTCATTGAAGTTACAAACTCCCCCATTTTCTCCTTTTATGACCAGTTCCAAGTATCGCTATGATATGACTGATGGCATATAGTGGAATATTGATCAGCCAATCCTCTTCACGATAGTCTGACATGGAGGTGCGCACCGCATATTTTGGTTTATACTTTTCAACATATGATTTCAAACTTTTGGCCTGT
>JAUVWI010000091.1 GCA_030604195.1 Spirochaetales bacterium | reverse complement strand
GCAAAACTTAGCGGGCTCAGGTGACCAAATGATTATCCTCAGGATTTAGGCCGCAAATCCAAAATTCGTGCGTTATACTAAGGATTTACCGGAATCCTGAGGATTTTAAAATCCTGAGCATAAGCATGCATAGTAGTTAGGAGAAATATTTGATTGAGCTCTATCATTAGCTTTTGAGGTGTTTCAATGAGCGGTACAATAAAGCAGGACTAAGTAAAATGGTTAACGGAGGGTTGAGTCGGCGTAGTCAGCGCGGTAGAATTAGCTGGGAACGGCTACTACTAGAGATGATGGATCGGTTCGAAATGGTAAAACCATTTATCAATGAGAAGTCATTTCGCCGGAAGACAACTAAGGATTGCGAAATCGTACCGAATAGCCAAAAGTGGGAATGAATGGTTCGCCGTTGGAATTTGACTTGGGAGAATAAGGTAAATTTCAGTTCGAAGATTCTCACATGTGGGCACTGTGGAGTTCAAATCGCGTCAAAGGAGGGATTCCATGCTAAAACATCGTCTGGTAAACATGCTTATATTTGCTTGTGTCATCTTTGTAATAACCCGAATTACTTCGATCCAAGTGGGAATCAGTTCCCCGGTCCGATGGTAGGTCGAGATATTGAACACATCGACAATGAACAAGTTAGGAATATGTACGGCGAAGCTAGAAGATGCATAAGCTCTAGTTGCTATACAGCAGCAGTTCTGTGCAGCAGAAAACTGATAATGAACATTGCTGTTGCGAAGGGAGCAAGACCTAATCAGAAATTCGCAGAATACGTACAATACTTGTCTGAGAAAGGATATGTCCCTCCTGACGGCAAAGATTGGGTAGACCATATTCGGAAAAAAGGAAATGAAGCAACACATGAAATAGCCGACATGACTTTGGATGATGCTCAAGAGTTACTGGTTTTTCTTGAAATGCTTCTGATATTCCTTTATGAGTTCCCTGCTATACATAGGAAAATAACCTCTTCTTCCACACCACCGCCTTCTCCTTAATCCGCTCCCTTGCTTCCGGGCAGTCGTCCATCAATTCTTCCCTGGTAAACCCTATCTCCCTTTTCTCCCGGCTAGAGTAAACAACCAAGCGCAGATCCTGCCACTCATAGGCATTGATTTTGTCGGGGAGCTCCTGCAGCAGATCCTATATGTAGCGTTTAGAAAGATATATGCGGTCCTGGTCGGTCATGGGAGATTCGGCAAGATTGCTATCTGCGTTTCCTTTTTTTCTTTGTTTTTTGCTTGGCTTTATTGTACTCAGCTCGATCTTTTTTTAATTTTGCCATTATTCTAGTATCTTTTGCGATCCTTTTATTTTCTATAACAAAGTCAATGTCATGTGTAGAGGGCATTTGATAACTTATTTTTGTAATATTACTTTTTGAAGTAACTGCAAAATCGCCAAGGGTTATTATATCCATTCCAATTAATACATCAAAATTACCTGTGATTTCATCAATTTCAGTTACTCTCACGCCTACGACTTGAACTCGATTTGGCAAATAAATATTGACCAAGTAAACGTTAGATATTTTAGTAATGTTTGCTCCACGAACATTAGTTTTACCTATTGGAATAAGGCCTAATTCTGAAGCAACTTTAGCAGTGATTACTGAAGCAGTTGCTCCAGTATCCCAGATTGCTATGCCATTAAATGCCGGTTGGCGCTTAATTGTATCTTTTTTGTATTCACTTATACCAATTTTTGTTCTTAAATCTCGTGCTTTGCCGTTATAGATATATGTAAAGGCTATCGGTGGAGGGTTATCAACATTTTTTAACAAAATTGACTTTTCCTAAGCAACTATTCTGCTGATTCATATGACAACCCTGGAGTGGAAGACCTCTGTATATGAGTTTTCTCCGGATGTACAAAATTGTATTAAGAAAGTACCTATTTCATGATCAACAACAGTATTATCGAAAGCCTCTCTTTCTGAATTGTAAGCGCCGATGATATTTTCATCAACAATCACGATATACTTATTCTCATACTTTTCAACGAGGGCTGCTTGATGATCAAGATAATATTGGAACTCTTTATCTAACACTCAATTGCCTCCTTTTAGTTAACCCACTATATAGTTTATCGGATCAAAACCAATATTTCAAGCACATATACACACATTTTACTCTCTAGCCGCGACTCGGAGATCCTCCTGCTCCCGGGGATCCGGTCGGCGCCGGGGAGGCTACCTTCGCCAGGTGCCGCAGTGGTAGGCTAGGGTGGTTATTCCTCCCATTCTGAATAGACATCATCAAGAGAACTCTCTGCGATTTTAATAATCGATTTTTTTGTTAATTTTTCTTTAAATTGCTCATCATCATTACTTTCAGCTCTTTTCTTTATTTTTCTAAGAGCACTTTCAAGATATTTTATTCGGGTTTGGTATCCGGTATATTTGAAATATACTGAAAAGAAAATTATCAGTATTAATAAACCTATCGGGATAAAAAGTAAATTAAAGCAAATATTTTCCATTTTTTAAAGCATCTATTCTGATTGTTTCAACAAAGATTCTACGCGTTTATAGGCTTTTTTAGATGCAACCTTTAAATCATGCTCAGGACTAAGGCTTAGAGATCAGTTTGAGAAAGATCACTTCTACGTGGTGGAGTTCTGGGGAACCTGGTGCCCTCCGTGCCGGCAGAGTATTCCCCATTTAACGAAAATTCAAAAGAAGTTTAGCGGCGATGTAACAGTCATCGGGATTTCGGGGGAGGAAATCCCGGTGGTTGAGGAGTTTGTGCGGGCCATGGGCTCCGTGATGGATTGCAGAGTAGCCATCGATCGTTCCAACCTGAGCAGCGCTGTCTATATGAGTGCCTTCAGTGTGCGGGGCATCCCTCACGCTTTCATCGTTCACAAGGGAAAGATTGTCTGAAACGGTCATCCATTGGCCGGACTCGATAAGGAGCTGAGCAGGCTGATTCAACCTGCGCCCAAGGTTGGGACTCCTCCACAGGCTGTACCAAGTGTCCGGAAGTCCGGCGGGGAAACTACCGGGGTTGCTCAGAAGCTATCAGGCGGCACAATCTCAAACGTTTTAGCCGGTGGTTTTGTTCCAAGAGACATCACTATCAAGAAGGGAAATATGTGGTAGCGGGGATGTTCCACATCCCGGCGGGGGTTACCATGACTATCGAACCGGGAACCATTCTGGCCTTTAAACAGCACATGGGTTTCTATGTGGAAGGTACGCTGGTTGCCCGTGGAACAGCTCAACAGCCCATACTCATGACCGGGCAGGAGAAGATTAGGGGATTCTGGTTCGGGGTTAACTTCCACAATTCCGACAACTACAAGAATATTCTCGAGTACGTCACAATTGAGTACGGCGGAAGCGATCCTCCCGCCTTCGGTATTCCGGCAAATCTATCCCTTACCACGAACACCACCGTGGGCAGCCGGGTCTCAATAAACAACTGTACTCTGAGGGAAAGCGCAGGACTGGGACTGAACTGCTGTATTCAGGCCGTTCTTCCATAGTTCAAAAACAATACAATCACCGGAAACAGTAACGGTGCCTGCTGGGCGGGCTCAATGTGAATCC
This sequence comes from Spirochaetales bacterium, assembly GCA_030604195.1. Classification (GTDB taxonomy): domain Bacteria; phylum Spirochaetota; class Spirochaetia; order SZUA-6; family DRHE01; genus DRHE01. Next base: position 9,918 of record JAUVWI010000091.1, on the reverse strand, counting down.
GGAGATGATCCTGACAATCGATCCGGGGGCACAGCTCGTGTTTCAACAGAACAAGGGCATGTCCATCGGTGGGGCCCTGAAAGCCCGGGGTACCGGGTCGGCTCCCGTGCTCTTAACCGGAGAGGTTAAACAGAACGGTTCTTGGGGCGGTGTCCTGTTCTACAACCCAACCATGTGGATAATGTACTGGACCATGTCGTTATTGAGTATGGTGGCGGTGGGGAAATCCTGGCAAACCTGGTTTTGTTCACGAATAAACAGTACGAGCCCGTTCATGTAAAGCTCATAAACTCCACTATCCGCCACAGCGGAAAGATAGTGATCTGGGTATGTGAATGGGGTTCTATCATCATTGGCAATGTTAGGTACAGCAACAACCTCCAGGACAACTATTGGGGGCCGCCCCCCAAGTGAGCGAACAGCTGGTGCAGTTTTTCAATAGGTAACCGATACACCTGCCATCAGCGCAAATCCGCCGCTGCCTGTTTCAGGCTCCCATGCATAAGTATCGTCCGGCTCGCCTATGTAAAATGCTGCAAATCCCAACAGATTAAATCCCTGGAACACATTCCAGGAAAACCCGGGGATTGCCACGGCAGAGAGGTCAACCGGGGAAACAAAGCCCCGCAGCATCAGCGCCATACCGGAGTTGAAAGAGTAAGAGAATTCCGGATATAGATAGATACCATACACTTCGGATTCAGTGGCTGCTGAATACTCATTCCATTTCTCGTATGGCTTGATCATGGCTTCAAGCCTGTAGTTCAGGGTTCCATCATAGCCTATGCGGACCAAAGAGTAGATGCCGGCGGTAATCACAAGGCTCTCTTCAAATGAAGGGGTTAAAGCATTGCCGGTTGGCAGAGCTGCCGTGGCTGACAGATGCCAGTCCAGATAGAGGTTGCCCTGTAGGGTCATATAGGGTTTATGGGCATCCTGAAGGCCGTCATAGATGTAGCCTGATTCCAGTTTTGTATTGCCCAGCTTTGTTACCACTCTTCCCCCGCCCGTGGTTATATCAATACTGTCTGACATAACATCCGGTGAAATTGCTATGCTTTCGAGGTAGCTGAAATTGCCGAGGGGGTAATACAGGGTTGTCAGCCAGGTTGCAATATCGAGGAACTCCGACTGCATCAGATTTGTGTTCAAGGCTGAACCGCCGAAAATTACATCTCCGGCATTAAAGACCAGCCCCTCCCCCCAGGAGAAGGGCGCCTTTCCGATTACAGCTCTGATTCTCGGGAAGCGGAATTTTACATAGGCCCTGGAAATATCAAAATAAATAGGATTATCACCAGTGGGATCGGGCATTACCGCGCTTAATTTAATCTGGGATTTAACATTTCTGTTGCCTTTCTGGTTGATAATAATTGAGGCGATTCCTATGCCGGTGGAATACCAGTTATCTGCCTTAAGTCTTCCTGTTGAATTATAGAGCTCCATCTTTGCTGTAATGGAGTTCTCCCCCCATAGGGGGAGAACAAGAAAAGCCAGCAGGGCAGCGGTAATTATTTTATAAAAAGTTTTCATATCAGTTTACCACAGTTCACCTATGCTGAAAATATCGGCCGGAAGAGCTACACCCAGCTCAATGGAATCCATGTAGAACTCGGTAGAAGAGTTGCGTTTAAGCTTGTCGACCATGGTCAACCTTGAGGGTATATACAGACCATCAACTTTGATCAGGTCCATTAGCTTCATCTCCTTTAGAAGTTTTCCGGACTTGGCCAGTTTATGCACCTGCCGGTATATGAAAAGCTCCTTATCAACCCACATAATCTCTTTCTGATAGGGTACATCCCGGGTTTTTGCTGTCAGTGTCAGGATGTAGCAGGGATTTCCGTCTATACTCTCCTCTCCGTTTAGTGTAACTGAATAGGAACCCAGGATTCCTTTGTCTCCGGTCATATCTTCGTATGAGAAATCGGAACCCATTACTGCCTGACGCAGGGCCGCCCCCTGAAGACGTATGGTTTCTTCGGCATCCGGGTAGTAGAGATATATCTCATCTTCAAGTCTGAGTATCTTCTGTCCCGCATCCTCTATATTTGTAAACTCAAGGAGGGATTTGTCATCTCCTTCTGCATATGAAATATAGGTGCTGGTTCTGCTACCGAAACGGTCGTTGATAACCATTCGCCCTTCTACAATAGAAGTATCATAGACAAGGTTAAGTTCCATTTTTTCGATAATTTCTTCAGCCGTTATGGCAAATAGAGCGGCTGCCGTAAAAATCAGCATAGTTATTAGTATAAAAATTTTCTTTTTCATCAGTTCCTCCTTTTTAGGTGCTTCTAAGGGCCTCTACCGGCTCTATGTGGGCTGCTTTCCGGGTCGGTATAATAGTTGCAAGGGATGAAACTGCAACCGAGTAGATATAAACAAATAGAGTTGATCTTAAACTCAATTTGGGGTAGATAATATTTGAGATATCAAAGTCAATTCCCTCCATTGAAGCGCTAAAATCAATACCGGTTATAGAAAGAGGTATGGTTAACCCGATGCCCAGGATTACTCCTGCCAGAGCACCGATAAGTCCTATGTAGAAGGCTTCAAGGAAAAACAGTTTCTGGATTTCTCCTCCTGTCATCCCCATAGCGCCTATAGTACCGATTTCCTTCATCCGTTCAAAGATAACCATCATGGTTGTATTAATTATTACAGAACTTGCCAGGATAAAGAAAACCAGGGCCATGATATCGTAGATGCCTTGAGCCATCTCAATCCAGGAATAGGTGAAACTGAGTTCCTGGAAGGGTTTTGCAGCCAACCCAGAATTCCCATCTTTATCAAGTACAGCCTGAACAGCCGCCGCTGCAGTTTTTGTATTATCTCCATCCGGTATCTTTATAAGCAGTTCAGTAACAGCATCGTTGGCCTTTACCAGCCTCTGTACCCTGTCTATGGGCGCCAGAAAAGTCGTAGTGTTCATGCCTGATATAACAAAATTAACCAGCCCGACTATAGTAAAGGTCATTCCGTTTGAGCCCCTGTATACCGTGTTTGTTAAAACTGTATACTTATCACCAATTGTTAAATCCATATTTTTGGCCAGACCGAAACCCATAAGGACCTCGTTTTTTCCGGCTTCCGGAATTCTGCCCTTAACAACGTGTTCAGCCAGCTTCTGGAATTCAAGCTCCTTTGTAAAATCAACTCCCACTCCCTGCATCTTATATGAATCTTCCCCTCTGTATACCATACCTGGAAAAGTTATCCTTGGAGCCACAATTGATACTTCCGGGATTGCATCAATTTCACGGATACGCTGTTCAGCCCCGGGTATATTAAGATGGAGGGGATTAAACATCTCATTTTTATCATATTCAATGTTTCTTACCCGTACATGACCGGTAACATAAGAGGTAACATTCCACTCAATGTCTACAAGCATACCGTTGATCAGGGAAAACATTAAAACTATCATCATGGTTGCAACAGCAATGGCTGATCCCGATAATATGCTCCGGCGCTTATTTCTTTTTATATTTCTAAAAGCAATTTTACTTACTTTCATATTATACCCCCCTTACTTGTCTCTCAGGCATTCGGTAATCTCAAGTTTAAGGCCACGCCTTATTGGAAAATATGCAACACCTACGGTCATAAACACCCCGATAATAAGGGCCTGGATCATGGTTGTAAAGTTCCAGGCGCCGTAAAAAATACCTGAGATTCTATAACCTATATCCATATCCCGTATCATAAATGAAAAGTCGATTCCGTAGTTCACAAGCCAGAAGTCGAGTATAACACCGAGGATAATACCGAATATAGAACCGATTATGCCAATGCCGGCTGCCTCAATAAAGAAGGTTGTTTTTACCTGTGAGTCTTTCATGCCCATGGCTCTCATCATACCCAATTCCCTTTCCCGCTCAAAAACAGCCATCAGCATAGTGTTTGAAACGCCTACGGCGGCAATGACAAATACTAAAAGGAGGAAGATACTGGAACCTCCCTTTTTCATCTCAGAAAACATTACATAATCTTTTGCCAGTATCTGCCAGGGGAGGATAACCCAGCCGTTAAGATCCTTTCCAAGCTTTTTCTCCAGTTCTATCGATACTTTTTCAGCTTCGTTATAATCTTTGTATTTAAGATCAATCTCTGTAACTCCACCCTCCATGGCCAGATAATAATCTGCGGTATCCAGAGGGATAAACAGAGAAGCTCTGTTAATGTATGGGTTTGGACAGTTAATGATACCAACAACTTCCACATCAATGGTCTGCTTGTATCCGTCTCTTCCCCTGGTAACTATTGTTAAAGGGAAGCCTATTTCTGCTCCTATATCCTCTGCCAGCCATGACCCCAGCATAACACCCTCTTCTCCGGGTTCAAGATATCTGCCGGCTTCGATGGTCTTTTTAAACTCAAAAACATCTTCATCTGTAGCAGGATCGATTGCAAAAATCTTTGTAAACATGGATCCATCTTCCGGATAGGGGTCTTTCAGCATAATAATCTCTCCAAAAAACACAGTTCTTGGTGTTGCCGCAATTCCCTCTTTATCCAGCCTGGCCAGCAGCTCATCTGTGTTATCCAGGGCATACTTTAAGGGTAGTGAATCTTTTTCCGACCAGTAATCCTGGTGCATTATCCGTGCGGAGCTTGTCTCGAACCAGATAAGGTTACGTTCCGATTCAACTTCAGCCCCCATCAACATGGAATCCATGAATATGTACAATCCTATGCCGAAAGCAAGCGCGCCAGCTGTAATAATGGTCCTCTTCTTGTACCTGGACAGGTTCTTCCAGGCCAGGATAATAAGAAATTTCATCTTATGCCTCCTTTACTTTGTCTGACAGAATTTTTCCATCATGAAGGAGGACCAGTCTGTCGGCATAATCCATTACCATAGGATCGTGGGTTGAAAAAATAAATGTGGTATTATGCTTCTTATTAAGGTTCTTCATCAGCTTCAGTATATCTTCACCCGTTTCTGAATCCAGGTTTGCAGTAGGTTCATCTGCAAGAACGAGCAGGGGGTTTTTTACCAGGGCCCGGGCAATGGCTACTCGTTGCTGCTGACCTCCCGAAAGCTGGTTCGGCCTTCTGTCCATCATATCTCCGAGGCCTACCTCATTCAGGATATCCCCGGTCCTTTTCTTTATTTCTGCGTCTGGAAGATTAAGAAGGGAGAGTACGAAAGAGACGTTTTCAAAGGCGGAAAGTACGGGAATCAGGTTAAAAGACTGAAAGACAAACCCTATTCTTCCTCTTCTTAAGAGAGCCAATTCCTTTTTTTTCTGGTTTTTGATTATAATCCCGTCTACTGTTATCTCACCTGAATCTGCCTTATCGAGGCAGCCAATCAGGTTTAGCAAGGTAGTTTTTCCAGAGCCCGAAGGTCCGGCAATAGACATAAACTCGCCTTTTTCGATATCGAGATTAACACCTCTCAGGGCCTTTACTTCTGTTTCACCAGCCTGATAGTTTTTCTTAACATCTTTTACGGTAATCATTTATCTTCTCCATTTTTTGCCTTTTCTATTTTTTCTACCTTATCCAATGCGGCCAGTCCCATAGTTGAACCTATATTCATACTGTCCAGAGCCGAGGATGGCAGCACCATGAGCGATCCTTTCTGACGGAGTCCTTCGTAGGCTATGTTCATGGCCCTTAGGTGAAGGGCTGTGGGATTTCCCTGGTAGTGCTCCGCTGCTTTTTCGAATTTCGCAGCAATTTCCACCTCTGCACTGGCCAGGATAACGCGAGCTTCTTTTTCCCTCTCTGCCTGGGCCTGTTTGCTCATTGCATCCTCCAGATTCTCCGGAATAATAATATCCGTAATCTCTACCGACAGAATTGAAATACCCCAGGAATTGGTTTTTGCATCCAGCATCTGCTGAATCTCGTTACAGATATAATCCCTGTCAGAGAGAAGAGTAGTCAGTTTATTTTTTCCTATGGATGCCCTTAGCGCAGTCTGAGCAGAAAGTGTTACTGCTTCAAGGAAGTTTTCCACCTCCAGCACTGCTTTCTGAGCATCCCATATCATCCAGAATGCCAGAGCATCTACATGTACCGGTACAGTATCTTTTGTCAGTGTTTTTTCGGCGCTGAAATCGGTAGCTCTTATTCTGGTATCAATTTTCTTGGCTATTCTGTCAATTATAGGAACTATGAAGAATATTCCCGGGCCGTGTACCTTCCTGAATTTCCCAAGCCGCAGTATAACTGCCTTATCCCATTCCAGGATAATTTGAAAAGACGGAGCCAGCACAATTCCAAGAGAAATAATACTGAACATCAGGTAGAGGTTGCCCAGTTCCATTAGCAGCATCCCGGCCCAGATAAGAATAATCATCAGAATTACAATGGCCCATAGAGGTGCAGCAGCAAGAAGAATACCTACTCCAATAATACTGCCTGCTGTTTTTCCCATAATCAGGGGGTCCAGCGGCCCTATAAAGATGGTCTGAACAGCCAATGCAGCCCCAAAAAATAGAGCCAGTATCATGAAGGAAAACACATTGAATACAAAATCCTTCTTTATTGAAAAACCCTGCACATTCTTAATTCTATCAAACTTGTTCGTTCCCAGTTTCATCTCTCCTCCTTAACCTGCCATGCTCTGCAGGTGTCTAATTAAATCTTCCAGAGTAAATCCGTAGGCCCTGGCATTTGACAGGTAGGGGCGGGTCATCTCTGAGAGAATTCTCTCTTTTTCCACCTCTGTCAGTTCAATTTTTTTGTCGCTGATAAATGTTCCAGTGCCCTGCTGAGTGTTAACAATTCCCCGGATTTCCATCTCGTTATAGGCCCGTGCAACAGTATTAGGGTTGATTTTCAGCGCCACTGCCAGACTTCGGACCGTAGGCAATTGATCGCCGTTTCCAAGCCTTCCATCTACTATGGCCATCTCGACCTGCAATATTACCTGCTTGTAAAAGGGAACTCCGCTTTTTAGATCCAGGCTGAACTTGAGCGTTGTGTCGACCTCAGTCGCCATACATCCCCCTCTCCCTCTCTTTATGTTGTATACAATCTATATTGTACTAATAAACTATAGCATTAGTATTATAAAATGTCAAGTCTTTATTTTTCAGCGCAACAGGGAGGGCACGCAGGAAGCAGGGCGAACAATTCGTCTGCACTTTTTTAAGAGAAATCTATTACTTTTAAAGTGCAAATATGCTATTATACAAAGCAAGGTATGGATCATGGAAATTCTGGATAAATTAACCCTGACAGCTATTATAAAAAGGAGTGTACGGCTCTATGGAAACACTCCAGCACTATCTTTTGTAAATGATGAACCCCTTAGCTTTACTGACACCGGAGCGGCTGCCGGCAGAGTTGCTGCTTTTCTAGCTGCCGGAAATATTAGTAAAGGTGACAAAATTGCCATCCTCTCCGAAAATATGCCTAACTGGGGTGTCGCCTACTTTGGAATCAGTATGGCAGGAGGAATTATTGTACCCATTCTTCCTGATTTCCACCCGGATGAGATCAGAAATATCCTGAGCCACTCGGAATCAAGAATCGTTTTCGTTTCCAGAAAGATATATGAAAAGGTCCAGTACCTGAATACCGGCAAGGACTATGAATTCATCCTTATTGATGACTTTACTCTTATTCCCCCCGGCATGTCCCTTTCGGATCTCAAGGATGCGGGGTTCCCCTATGCTATTGGTTATGGACTGACAGAGACATCCCCTCTTATTGCCGGAGAAAATGCGAAAAACTCACGTTTCTCAGCCACAGGCAGAATCAATCAAACATATCAAAGAGGAAGCACAACATGCTTCCGAAAATGTGGCGGAATATACAAAGGAGCTCCTTAAAAAGGTTAACAAACAACTTAATGTTTTTTCCAAAATTGCTAAACTACGGCATGAGGAGGAGCCCTTTGAAAAAACTCCGAAGAAAACTATCAAGCGATACCTGTATACAAGGTTCAAAACGCCCGATCCTGATGAAGAAGCTCCTCAAGGGAGGAAAAAGAATATACCTCCGCGGTGACGCCTGCCTTCGGAGGGACAGCCCTTTAAAAATACTGTAGTCCGATACCGGTGCCGCCGTGAATTGCGTGGCCCTTAATGTCGGCTATGATAAGGCCCGTTTTAGGAAACTCCTTTGAGTTATCACTATATACATTACAAGGAACTCTAAATGATAAGTGCATTGAATATCAGCCTCTCCTTCGGAGAGCAGAACCTCTTTAAAGGGGTTAATATCAAGTTTACACCCGGCAACTGTTACGGTGTTATCGGGGCAAATGGAGCCGGAAAATCCACCTTCCTGAACATTCTCTCCGGGGATATCCAGGCGGATTCCGGCGAAGTTGTCATAACCCCTGGTGAAAGGCTTGCGGTCTTAAGACAGGACCAGTTTCAGTTTGATCAGTATTCCGTCCTCCATACTGTAATTATGGGGCATAAAAAACTATACGACGTGATGGTTGAAAGAGACCGGATTTACGCAAGGGCCGATTTTTCGGACCAGGATGGTATGCGGGCAGCGGAGCTCGAAAATGAATTTGCCGAAATGGGCGGCTGGGAGGCAGAAGCAGAAACCGGGCGCCTTTTGTCCGGCCTGGGCATTTCGGATGATTTTCTCACCCGCAAGATGTCCGAGCTGGACGGAACGCAAAAGGTAAGGGTTCTCCTTGCCCAGGCCCTTTTCGGGGAGCCGGATATCCTGCTGCTCGATGAACCAACTAATAACCTGGATCTTGAGTCGGTAACCTGGCTGGAGGATTTTCTCTTTCAGTTCAAAAATACCGTCATAGTTGTCTCCCATGACCGGCACTTTTTGAATAAAGTCTGTACCCATATCGCGGATATCGACTTTGGCAAGATCTCGCTCTTTGCCGGGAATTATAATTTCTGGTATCACTCCAGCCAGCTGGTAGCAAAGCAGATGCGGGATCAGAAAAAACGGCGCGAGGATAAAATTGCCGAACTTCAGGAGTTTATCCAGCGGTTTTCTTCCAACGCTGCCAGATCAAAGCAGGCGACGAGCCGGCAAAAATTGGTTGAAAAGCTTTCGATAGACGATATAAAACCGTCAAGCCGGAAATCACCCTATATAGGTTTCAGTCCCGAACGGGAGTGCGGCAAGAAGGTCCTGGAGGTAAAAGGTTTGACCCTTTCTGCCGGGGATGAGACGATGCTGAAGAATTTCACCATGAGTGTTGAGCCGGGAGAGAAGATTGCATTCGTCGGCCCCTTTCACCAGGCAAAAACAATGCTTTACCAGGCCCTGGCAGGAGAGATAAGGGCCTTCGAAGGTTCGATCGAATGGGGAATCACCATCAGGATGGATTATCTGCCCAAGGACAACAGCGCCTGGTTCGAATCTACTTTGAGCATAATTGACTGGCTGCGCCAGTATACCGCTGTTGAAGAAGAATCATACGTCCGCGGTTTCCTGGGACGAATGCTCTTTTCGGGAGATGAATCCTTGAAGCCGGTGAACGTGCTTTCTGGCGGCGAGAAGGTCCGCTGCATGCTCGCAAAGCTGATGCTTTCCTGTGCCAACGCTCTTATCCTTGATGAGCCGACCAACCACCTGGACCTCGAGGCTATCACCGCTCTGAATGACGGACTTATCGAATTCAAAGGCGTCCTTCTTTTTACAAGTCATGACCATCAGTTTGTCGACAGTATCGCGAACCGCATTATCGAGTTCACGCCCGCCGGCAGCATTGACAGGAGAATGAGATTCGATGATTATCTTGCGAATGAAGACATCAGGGAGCTCAGGGACCGGCATTACCACGGACACCACCTGCTTGAGATTTAAACCCGGCCACAGTACGAAGTTAGCCGGACAAAACCTAGAAATTCCCCATAACTCTGAATGAAGAGCGCCGGGGTGGCTGGCGAATTTGGAAATGGTGGTTGTCAGTGGCGAACAAGTTCGATGCGCAAACCTCACCTCTGGGGTTGTTGATGTTGAGAT
>JAUVWI010000049.1 GCA_030604195.1 Spirochaetales bacterium | reverse complement strand
CCAATTTGCACCAATTTTATCATATCAAACGGGCTGTGGTGCGTCTACCCATTTAAAAGACGAAAAAAAATCTATTTGTTTGTAAGTATCTATTGTGTGTGGATTTATAATTTATGCGTCAGTACTGTCCTGCGAGCCATTTTCGTTGTAGAGATTTATGGGAATATTTTCTGATCAGCCGGGCTATTTGTCTGAATTTGCATTTAAGCATTTGTTTTCCGGTAAAAAAGAAGGATCGAGCGGCCGTATTTTCTCTTATCCTTCAAACTGATACCACCAATGACATCAGGCAGTGATTCTTCGGAAGGCAGGTGAATTATAAGCTCACCCCCGGGATTCAGCAGATTGCCGCCCGCTACCCCGCTTATAATCCCGGTCTTATTCTTAAAAGTGAAAGGAGGATCAAGATAGATAATATCAAAAGATAGCTCCTCTTCTTTCCGGCGTTTGATAAATCTCTCCACGGGCAACATAAATATCTTTATCTCCGATTCCACAAAAGCGGTATTCTGTCTAAGCACACCGGACTTGATGTAATCCTTTTCCACCAGCACAACAGGCTCCGCCCCACGGGAGGCCGCTTCTATGCCCACAACTCCTGAGCCGCTGAAAAGGTCTAAAAAACTCACTCCGGATAAGTCTCCCAGAATTGCAAAGAGAGATTCCCGCATACGGTCCATGGCCGGCCGGATAACGCCCCTGGGGCAGATGATCTTTCTTCCTTTATATATACCACCGGTAATCCTCAATATTTCACCCTCCAGCCAGCAATAGATCGACATGATCCGCCATTCCTGCCAATACCCGCTTCATCTTGCTATTCTTTCTCAAAGCTACCTCAGGATCATCATTAATTATTTCCATGGCATCCTGCCTGGCCCGGCGGCATATCTCGATATCCCGCACAGGATCGGAAATTCCCGGTTTCAAAAAACCGGATTGTTTTACTCCAAGAAACTCACCCGCTCCCCGGATATTAAGATCCTCTTCAGCAATCTTAAAACCATCATCAGTACTCATAATTACCTTGAGCCGCTTAATGCCCTCTTCAGTCAGCCGGCCGCTGTATATCAGAAAGGCGTAAGCCTGTTTGCCGCCGCGCCCTACACGGCCCCTTAACTGATGCAGGGTTGCCAGACCGAATCGTTCCGCATGCTCGACCACCATACAGATCGCGTTAGGCACATCAACACCAACCTCCAGCACACTGGTGGCTACTAATATATCAATTCTACCTGCTGCAAAATTTCCCATGATATCCTGCTTAGCTTCTTCAGCTATGCGGGAATGAACCAGAGCCAAACGTAATCCGGGAAAAACCCTCTTTTTCAGATACAGGTACATCTCTTCCGCATTCTTCAGCTGCAGCTTTTCAGATTCCTCAATTAAGGGATAGACAAAATAGGCCTGTCCGCCTTTCTCTATTTCCTGCAGTACCCGTTTATAGACCTTCTGTTCATTACCCTGCCGGGTCAGATGGGTAATTACCGGAATCCGTCCCTCGGGTTTCTCTCTTATCTCTGAAAGCTCAAGATCTCCGAACAGGGTCAAGGTCAGGCTGCGGGGTATAGGGGTGGCTGTCATCAGCAATAGATCGGTACTTTCTCCTTTGCTGAGCATAGCTCCCCGCTGGCGTACGCCGAATCTATGCTGTTCATCAATAATTACCAGACCGAGTTTTTTAAAGTGCACATCGTCAGAAAAGAGGGCCTGGGTACCGATTAAGAGATCGATGCCACCTTTGCTCAAAGACTCAAGCAGAGTGCGCCGCTGCTTCTGCGATAAGCCGCCCGAGATAAAAGCAACACGAATACCCAGGGGGGCCACCAGATTGGCTGCATTTTCAGCATGCTGGCGGGCCAGGAGCTCGGTTGGCGCCATAAAAGCCACCTGTTCACCGGCTTCAATTACCGAAAGGGAGACCAGAAAAGCAACCAGGGTTTTACCACAGCCCACATCTCCCTGGAGCAGCCTGGCGGAGGTGTGAGGAGCAAAGAGATCCTCCTCTATCTCCTTAAGCGCTTTCTCCTGTGCCCGGGTTAAGACAAAGGGGAGCCTGAGTAAAAGCCGTTTTTTAAGCTCTCCGTCAATTCTCCTTCTTGACTTAACACTGTCCCTCCTTTTACACCTCCGTTTCAATAGAATCAGCTGCTGGAAAAAGAAATCTTCATAGATCAGAGCCTCTTTAGCAGCTCTCAACTGTTCAAAGCTCTCAGGAAAGTGGATCCACTCTATAATTTCAGCCTTGTCAGGAAAATTATGCCTGCTGCTTAATTCCGTTGGCAGTTCATTCTCCAGATCTTTATTTATCAGAGCCAGAGCCTGTTTCATGATTCTGCGCAAAAATGCTGCAGTTAGATTCTCTGTCAGAGGATAGATGGGAATTATCTTACCGAAATTGACTGCATCTTCCTGATACTCCTCGATCTCAAAATTAGAGCTCACTCTTTCACCATTACGGAGATAGAACTTTCCCGACACCCAGAAATATTTCCCCGTAATCAATGCCTTTGCCAAATACGGCCGCCCGAAACAGAGCAGGAAGGCGCTGCCGGAAGGATCAGAAATTTGTACCCTCAGGGTCCTGGCCCTGCCGCGGCCGATCCATTCTTTACGCGTTATGCTGACTTTTACATTAATCCGTTCTTTTTTGAGTGCCGAGCTCAATTGATCAGCGCTGCGACGGTCCTGATAATCTTTGGGGAAATAGCTTATCAGATCACTCAGGTTTTTGATTCCCAGCCGGGCAAGAACCCTCTCCAGAACCGGACCCACTCCGTTAAGGCTCCTGACTTCCTGGTGATCTTCACCGAGAAACATAATGCTGCTTTACACTGGCAGCGCGTACAACAGGCCGATTAATCTTCTTATCAATATGCCTCCCAGCAATCTGACGAAAAAAATCAGGCCCAGGGAAATATAGAGATATTGATTATAATTTAGCTCACGCCTGGGCCGTAAAAACCGCGCCACCAGATCGATAATGGGTTGAAACATTAGATTTGTCATGCGCAACAGGGGTGACTCACTATTCCTGGAGAATAACGCGCTTACAATCTGTACCACACCCAGGGCCAGGAATAGAAGCATGATAAAAGAGAGACCACCCCAGAGAGCTCTGATTATTGAAGCAAGCAACAGGCCAATAGTGATCCGCCCGTAAACCAGCAGTCCATTGACCAGGTCCAGGGCTACCACTAAAACCAGGATACCCGCCAGCGGCGTAAAATCAAACAGTCCCTGTTTTAAAAAAGTTATCCGGGAAAAGATCTCCAGGTAGGGATCGGTAGCCTGTTTCAGCAGCTCCCCTGCTTTCCCTTGAAAGCTGCCCTTGAACCAGGTCAATATTATTCTTATCGATAATATCATTAAGTATACTATTAAAAGACCATTTAAAACTCTTAATACCAGCAAAGCTTTACTCCTTTCGCAATCAAATTATTCTATAGAAATTGGAATCACTGTAAATCCCTTTAGAAGAGACAATCATCTCAAAAGCCCGGCGCGCCTGTCCCTCTTTCACAGGATCAACAAGCACGAAAAGATTGGATGGGCGGGATGGATCCAGCCATTTCTGCTGCACCGATTCAATATTGATGTTATTGTCCGCCAGGAGAGTGGTTACGGTTGCCCAAATTCCCGGGTGGTTTTCAGTGACAAAATGAAAAAAATAACGGTATACCAGCTCCTCAACAGGAAAAAGGTCGGCTTTATTAAAGGGGTTACTGGGGAAGGAATCCGCTTTCCACTTTACTACAATACCCTTGAGCAGATCCCCCAGATCCGAAGCTACTGAAGAAGCAGTTGCCTGCCCGCCTGCGCCCCGGCCCTGGTAAACTGAGCTGCCGAGAAAATCCGACTCCAGGAGCACGGAGTTATACTCATCGCGCACTGAAGCCAGGGGATGATCCATCTCTACCAATGCGGGAAATACGGTAACCGCCGGTTGATTGTCAACCAGCTTAGCTTCGGCCAGCAGCTTGAAAACAAAGCCGGAAAAGCGGGCAAATGCAATCTCTTCAGGTGTAATATGGGTAATTCCTTCAACCAGGATCCGGCGATAATCTATCCAGCAACCGAAGGAAATACTGGCCAGCAGACTGATTTTCTGGGCAGCGTCGCCTCCCTCCACATCCATGGCCGGATCTTTTTCGGCAAAGCCTGCTTCTTGCGCCTCTTTAAGGGCTTCCTGAAAAGTCATTTCCTTTTCAGTCATTCTGGTTAAAATGTAGTTGGTGGTTCCATTCATTATGCCGCTGATCCTGGTAATCCGGTTGCCCATCAGGCTTTCCCTGATTACCTTTATAATCGGAATTCCCCCTCCCACTGCAGCTTCAAACTTTAAACGGACACCATTTTCTCTTGCCAGCTTAAACAGCTCTTCACCATGCTCAGCCAGGAGCGCCTTATTGGCCGTTATTACCTGCTTTCCCTTGCTCAGGGCCTGATGAATGAGTTTATAGGGAATTTCAACTCCGCCGATTAATTCAATAATAATCGATATCTCAGGATCTTCTATAATATCATCAAAGCCCTGGCAGAAAATATTCTCCGGAGCGCCTTCACGTTTCCTGGTCTTATCCTTTACGCCGATTCTGGCAACCTGAACATCCACACCAAGACGTTTTTTAAAGCTGTCGCCATTCCTGGCAATCAGCTGGTAAAGGCTGGAACCAACCGTTCCATAGCCGATTAAACCGATCTTTATTCTTTCCATACATCTTCCACCAATGGATACTCCATTACTCCTTTTATAACCTGGTCATCTGCAGAAACACTTATCTGGTTTGACGCCTTGATAATCACTTCCTCTTCCTCTTTGCCCATGTGAAAATATACGGCACATTTGCCCACTCTTTCAATCATATAATCCCTTATGGGCAGCAAATTCTCTTCACTCGCCAGCTCTGTGCACAGCTGCACATGCACCGCCCTAGGTTCAGGCGCTTTGAGTTCTGCGGGCTTGCCGATTGTCTCTACTTTGAGCTTGGCATCGCCGCGGCTCTTATCCACCCTTCCGCTTACTGCAACAATTGCATCTTTGACAATTAATTGCCGCTGCGCCTCATATATATCGGGAAAGAAGATCAACTCGATTGAACCACGGTAATCCTCAAGTTCAGCAAAGGCCATTCGTTTTCCGCTTCTGGTAATGATCTCTTTCAACTCCTTAAGCATCCCTATCAGTGTATATTTACCCCCATCCCGGGCCTTATCCAACCGGGAAAGATCCAGACGAACATGCTCTTTTATTAGATCACGGTAGCGGTCAAGGGGATGTCCGGAGAAAAAGAAGCCCAGTATTTCCTTCTCATGCTTGAGTCTTTCACGGCTGGGCCACTCTTCAAATTTCTCCAACTCCACAATGGAAAGCTCCTCTTCCTGATTAAAGAGGCTCTCCTGGCCATATTTCCGGTTTTCTTTGACACTGTTCACCATGTCCAACACTTTATCAAGATTATTGAAAAGGGTGGCGCGGTTTTCTTTAAACGAGTCAAATGCCCCACTGTAAATAAGTGTTTCCACCACCTTCCGATTAACCGTTTTCAGCTCTACCCGCTCCAGAAACTGGACCAGATCTTTATAGAAACCATTTCGTTTTCTCTCAAAGCTGATCTCTTCTGCAGCAGTCGTGCCCAGGTTCTTTATGCCCAGAAGACCGTAGAAAATTCTCCCATCAACAACGCTGAAGTACTTTTCTGAATGGTTGATATCCGGAGGCAGGATCTCCAGCCCCATTTCCCTGATCTCACCTATATAGCCGGTCATTTTATCGGTATTGCTGATTTCGTTAGTCAGGTTGGCCGCCATGAACTCAGCCGGGTAATTGGCTTTAAGGTAAGCTGTCTGATAGGCAAGCACTGAATAGGCGGCTGCATGGGATTTATTGAAACCATAACCGGCAAAAGGGATGAGCAATTCAAATATTCTGGTACCGTCAGCAGTTGAATAGCCGTTTTTCCCGGCGCCATCCAAAAACTTGGCTTTCATTCTCTCCATTTCCTCCGGCTTTTTCTTGCCCATGGCCCTTCTCAGAATGTCAGCCTCACCAAAGGAAAAGCCCGCTACTTTCCGGGCAATCTCTAATACCTGCTCCTGGTAGACAATTACCCCGTAGGTCTCTTTCAGAATAGGCTCCAGCTCAGGCAGGGGATACTTGATAGGCGTTTTTCCGCTTTTAGCCTCGACAAACTGGTCGATAAACTGCATGGGACCGGGCCGGTACAAAGCATTCAGGGCTATCAAATCCTCAATTTTTTCCGGTTTGGCCTTTTTTAATATTCCCTGCATGCCGGAACTCTCAAACTGGAATATGCAGGTACTCTTCCCTCTGCCCAGCATTTGAAAGGTTGCCTGATCATTCTCAGGGCCCTCTTTGAAATCCAGCTCTACGCCCCTTAATTTGAGGAGCTCCTGAGTATTCTTGATCAGAGTAAGGGTTTTCAAACCCAGAAAATCCATCTTTACCAGCCCCACATCCTCCAGGTAGTTCATGCTGTACTGGGAGGAAATAGCCCCGGTCTTGGGGTCACGGTAGAGGGGAACATAATGGGTCAATTCCTCTTTGCCGATAACAATGCCCGCGGCATGGGTTGATGCATGACGGTTAAGTCCCTCAAGCTTGCGGCTGATATCGATTAGATCCTTATAGCGCTCCTCCTGGGCGTACATTTCAGCCAGTTCCGGTTCCAGCTTTAAGGCCTCATTTATACTTTTGCCGAAAGGGATCAACTTGGCAATGGTATCCGCCTCTGCATAGGGAAAATCGAGTACCCTGGCCACATCCCTGATTACCGCTTTTGCCTTGAGCGCCGCAAAGGTAATAATCTGCCCTACCCTGTCCTTGCCGTACTTCCCGGTAACATAGTCAATGACCTCCTGCCTGCCCTCATAGCAAAAATCTATATCGAAGTCAGGCATGGACACCCTTTCAGGATTTAAAAAACGCTCAAAGATAAGGTGATACTTGAGAGGATCAATATCGGTAATCTCCAGACTGTAGGCAACCAGGGAACCGGCGCCCGAACCGCGGCCGGGCCCCACCGGGATCCCTTTTTCTCTGGCAAAGCGGATAAAATCCCAGACAATAAGAAAATAACCCGCATAGCCCATTGAGTTAATCACCGAAAGTTCATAATCCAGGCGCTCTTTCATCTCATCGGTTAAGTAATTATAGCGACTCTTCAAGCCCTTATGGGCCAGATCCGTGAGATATTCACTCAAATTGCAGCCGTCCGGAGGCTGGTAATCGGGCAGCTGCGCACCTTGCACACTAATTTCCAGATTGCACTTTTCGGCGATCTCCAATGTATTGCTTAAAGCCTCCGGAAGGCCGGTGAAGAGACGGGCCATTTCCTCTGCAGATTTAAAATAAAACTCAGGGTATTCAAACTTGAGGCGCTTGCCATCATTCAGCTTCTTATTGGTGCCTATACAGATAAGAACATCCTGGGCTCTTGCATCCTCCCTCTCGGTATAGTGGATATCATTGGTGGCCGCTACCGGGATTCCCGTATTACGGGAAATTTCCAACAATCCTTTAATCACCATCTTCTGATCGGGAATGCCGTGATCCTGAAGTTCCAGGTAAAAATTATCAGGACCGAAGAGATCACGGTAATAGATAGCCTTTTCTAAAGCCTCCCTGCTTCTATTCTCCATTATCAACCGCGGGATCTCACCAGCCAGGCAGGCGGTAAGTGCAATAAGCCCCTCATGATACTTCTCCAAAAGCTCATCATCTATACGTGGCCGGTAGTAAAAACCCTCTGTATATCCCAGGGAGGACAGCAACATCAGATTGCGGTATCCCTGTTCATCTCTCGCCAACAGCACCAGGTGATGATAACGGGCCCCTTTCTCGCTTCCCGTTTTCTTATGTCTGGATTCCGGAGCCAGATAGAATTCTGAACCGATAATAGGCTTAATGGCCTGTTTCTTACATTCCCGGTAAAATTTCGGAACTCCGAACATATTTCCGTGATCGGTCAGGGCCAATGCTGACATTCCCTCACTTTTTGCTTTGCCAACCAGGCTCTCAATCCCGGCGGCGCCATCGAGAAGTGAAAAATCAGAATGATTATGAAGATGAATAATTTCGGGCACAATCCCCTCCCTATTGAGATTATACTATAAATATAGTACTCGACACTGTAAAGCCGGAATACCCTGTTAGTATCAAAAAAAAATCCGTGGTTCTCCAGGGGCCTTGAACCTTATAGTCCCCGCCGCTGCTACCTGTTTTCCCGGTGAATATTCTCAATAAACCAGCGCAGTAACCGCAAACCAGTGGCTCTGCAATAGGCAGCTGAAAGGCTGCTGCCAATCAGCGGCTCCAGCAATTCCTCAGCGCCTGCGAGCAGGAATTCCACCTCTTTATTAGAGAGAGGCAATGTTTTTCCCTCTAAGCGCGATTCCAGTTCCAGGCTCTGAAAAACCATGTTGTTCAATCCGCCGAAGGCGAACCGGACCCTTTCCAGTATTCCCTTGGAAAAACGTGCCAGACCGCAGAAATTTAATAGCGAATGGCTGCAGGTATTAGATCCGGAAACTTTTCTGA
This sequence comes from Spirochaetales bacterium, assembly GCA_030604195.1. Lineage (GTDB taxonomy): Bacteria > Spirochaetota > Spirochaetia > SZUA-6 > DRHE01 > DRHE01. The sequence goes on along the minus strand of JAUVWI010000049.1, from coordinate 18,009 downwards.
AACATTGATAATCCCATTCCTCAAGAGGGATGCGTATACGAAATAGTATTTCCCCCTTTTTTAGCACTGTTTCTCCGGCTGCGGGGAAAAATCGGGATATGGGCACCCATCTTGAACCGGATACACTGCGAAGCTCAAGCTGACCGTCAATTGCATATAATGGAGCGAGTGAATCATTATTGGGTATAGCCGCACAGATATTGCCGCCGAGAGTACCCAGATTACGGACAGCCGGATTGGCAATTGATCTTAAGGCAGTTGAAAGGGCTTGAGGAAGTATATGTCTGCCGATACTCACAATCCGGGAAATAGGCAGACAGGAGCCTATTTCCAGATAACGCTGGCTGCGGCGAATCCTGGATAGTTCCTCAACCTTTCCCAGATAGATCACCATTTTACCTTCTGCACTGATCCTATCCAGTTTTGTCCGGGTTGCACGCTCAGTGCCGCCGGCAAAAATAAGTCCATCCGGATTCTTAGCGTAGAGCCGGAGCAGGCCATTTACACTCTTGGGGCGTAATACCCGCACTAGATCACCTGGTTTTGCCATAACGCCTGCTCTGCGGTTTAGCGGTAACTCCCCTGATCCCTTCGATTATACTATCATAATCCCCACAACAACATATATTTCCACTCAATGCCTCTCTGATCTCCGCCTCAGTAGGAGAACTGTTTTCCGCCAGCAGGTTCCCGGCAGCCATGATTATTCCTGACGAGCAGAAACCGCAGGGGAAAGCGCCGGCATTGTCAAGTGCCTGCTTCAAATTAGCATACTCCTTGCTCTGAGCATAACCCTCAATAGTCACTATCTCAGCATCAGGCAGCTTGAAAGCCGGGATCAGACAGGAGTTCACCAGATTGCCGTTCATCAGGACCACGCAGGAACCGCAGCTTCCCTCTCCGCAGCCTTCTTTGGTGCCGGTGAGTCCCAGATCGATCCTTAGAATATCAACCAGCCTCCTGGATGGTGAGGTGTTTATGGTAACCGGACCATTATTTACAATAAAGCTTATCTTCAACTGTTTAAGGCTCCCCAGCGCAGCTTACATCCGCAACTGCTATTTTTAAGGCAGAAGTCCAACTCAATATATTCGGTCGCTGGACTTAATATTTCTTGCTATAATAACAAAATTTTGGGCTATCATAGCATATATCTCTGGATTATTTCCGGTGAAAGGGGCATCTGATCAATATAATATCCGGTGGCCTGTGATACTGCTGCTCCATAGGCAGGAGCTATCCCTGAAAATGGCAGATCACCAATTCCGCGGGCTTCTCCCCGCCCGATAAAATCTATTCTGATCGGCGGCAGATTCATGAGCCCCGGCACTGTATATTGTTCATACGGGCATAGAATATGTGAAAGATCACCCGGCTCATGCTCAGCAGCGGCTGTATATCCTAAAGCCCTGATTACCATTCCTTTCACCATCCTGACAGCCACTTTCTCTGTCAATAGATCCACAATAGATCCTGAATCAATTGCCAGCCATATACCCCGGCAATCCGGCTGCAGGGTAACCGGATCGATCTCCAATTCCAGGACTGTTGCTGCCCAGGAATATTCCCTGTAGGGAGAACCTCTTAGGGATTCAACATCCCATCCTGGCTCTTTCGGCTCTTTGTAGCTCTTCCTGACTTCGATAGGCAACGAGCTGGTCAAACGCTTTTTTTTGATGGCCAGACAGCATTTTTCAAGTAATCTGAATATAACTGTCAAAGTACGGACCGTGGAAGCGGCTCCCGAGTTGGGAACATTTGCAGTATCCACCGGAGCAATAGTAATTTTTTCCGGCTCAATATCCAGAATACGTGCTGATATCTGCTTGAAAATTCTGCTGCTTTCCATTTCGTTGTCAACAATGGAAGTCAGTATAGTTAATCTGCGGTCAAGCTCCAGCCGCACCTTTACTGTGCAGTCATTATGACCATGGTCTTCTCCCCGGTAGCCGATCCCCTTTGAGCAGACAGCCAGGCCGATTCCCCGCAGCGGGTTCCTGGTATTGATAATACTCTCTCTCCTATTCTTTAATGCATTATATGCCGCATGTTTCCTGCTGAAATCCGAGACAGCCACAACCTTCTCTAAAACCGGAAGACCGCCTGCATCTTCCCCGATTTTACCCCTGGTCGGTAAATTATCTCCCAGCTTAAGCAGGTTCCTGCGCTTCCACTGAACAGGATCCTCATGAGCAATCTCTGCCAGTCTGGCTGCCTGCAACTCCACAGCAAAAAAGGATTGAGCTTCACCCAGGCCCGGGAAGATGCCTGCCGGAACCCGGTTGCTCTGAATAAGCTGTGCCTTTACTTCCAGATTGGGACAATTATAGCCGCCGCACGCAGAGAGAGCAGCTTTAAGAAGCCCATCAGCGGAATTGAGTTGATAAGCCCCGGCATCCAGGGTGATCTCAACCTGCATGCCCAAAGGCTTTCCCTCTTGATCCAGTGCTGTGCGGTGGGTAATACAGGAGCCCGGACTTTTACAGGTACAGGCAATATCCTCTTCCCGGCTGTAAATCATCTTTACCGGTTTTACAGTAGCATAGCTTAAAAGAGCAGCGTGACCGCCCAGAATAAAGGAGGTCGCAAGCTTGCCATCCAGCGAATAGCCCAGAGAGGGTGTGATGACTCTCACTCTTCTGGAGTTCAGTGCCAGCAGTCCGGCAATATTGTCCCGCAGAGCAAAAGGGTCCTGGGTCGAGCTGTGTACTATCAGTGATTTGCCACCCCATAGAGCAACAGCGCCCTGGGTATCAGCATAGAAATGCTCCTGCGGAGCGGTTCGGTAATCAGCCTCAACAACCTGGTAAGCCTTTTTTAAAGACTCCTTTATTTTGCCGCGTGAAAAGCTCAAACGCTTTAAGATCTGACAGCGTTGATAATCAATACCTTTCATACCCTCAAGGTAAAAGGGCTCCTCCTCTCTGTACTCCACCTCGATAAGTTTCACAAGCTCACGGAGCACATCCTGGTCCTCTCCGGCCATTAACAGAAAAGGCTCGCCCATGAAATTAACTTTTTTATCAGCCAGAAATGGCATCCGGCCCGGGCACTGGAGATAATTAACTCCCGGTATATCAGCCGCGGTTACCGCTTTATAACCGGGAGGCAGCTCCGGCACTTTAATAGAAAGAATCTGTCCCCTTGCTATATCTGAGCGCAAGGTCAGGCCATAAAGGCAACCCTCCGGCAGAATATCCGCTATAAAGTCCTGCTTGGCAATCATCACGCTTCAGGAGCTGTTTTCCGGCTGCTCTTTGAGCCGAAGATGGGCTCCTGCTTTTCCATTGATAATAGTAATTACCTCTGCGGCAATTGAAACCGCTATCTCAGCAGCAGTATCACCGCCCAGATCCAGGCCAACCGGAGCATAGAGATAATCCGGAATAGCTATACCCTCACCTTCCAACTGCTTTATCAAGGTACCAACTTTTTTCTTTGACCCGATCATTCCCATATAAGAAAAGGGTTGCTCTGTACTCAAGAGCTGCTTAACTATATCATAATCATAACTATGTCCATGGGTGGCAACAAAGCAGAACCCATCCCGGATTGTTTTTTTCAGTACTGTTGAGATATTCCGGTAATCACCGATTATAATCTCCCGCAGGGGCCCTTCCCCCAGCATCTCTTTTACTTCAGGGCGGTTATCAAAAACCGTTACCCGAAAACCCAATGACTCCAGGATCGGGGTGAGGGCGCGGCCGATGTGGCCACCGCCGAAGATTACAAAACCCCTGCCGGCCTGCAGGAACTCAAGGGTTAATGTGACCCTGCCGCCGCAGATCATTCCCTCATCCTGAAGATCCAGCTCAAGCAACCGGTTTTTCCGCTCCCTCATTACTTCTTTGGCTTCATCTATAGCTCGCTTTTCCAGAGCGCCGCCGCCCACTGTGCCTGACAATTCGCCCTCTTCAGTGAGGATCATTTTGAAGCCCTCTTTGCCGGGAGTGCCGGCAGAGGCTTTAAGCACCGTTACCACCACCAGATCTATACCGCGCTCAAGAAGCTCGGCGCCAATTCGAAAAATATTCATATCCTGCTATTGTAATTTCTGAATATCAAAAAAGCAATAGGTTGGGGGTGCCGCTCCAGATCGTCTTACCCGGTTTTCCGGCAAACACCGGATCCATTTTTTATTCATTGGATTTGCGATTAATAATGAGGGGAGGACCTTTCTCTTTTTGCAATTTCTCTTTGAGCCTATCACCACCGAGAGCAAAGCATAAACGCCGTAATTCACTGGTTTTTTTTATGCGATTAGTGACAGAGCGGGAACTCATATCAACCTTCATGGATTATGCTCTCTAATTTTTTAATATCGTCCTGGTCCTGGCCGCTTAATCGCAAAGATTTTAACTTTATCAACCCCTTTGGTGAAACAACCGGCAAAACACCCTGCTCCCACCTTACTGTTTGTTTTGTTCGCCAAACATCTTCAATTTCAGGTGTCAATAGCAGCATATCTAATATTAATGCATCATCTGAATCGGGACTTAATTTTGTTAAGCGATAGATTTGAATATCCCCACCCCTGAATTTCATTAAACCTGTATCAAAATTAAATCCCAAACGAAAAGCAATGGATTTAATCTCTTCCAGAGTTTCCGGTTTAATTATTATATCAATATCTACAGTTGCTCTTGGGAATGCGTATATGGCCATTGCAAGCCCGCCGCAAAGAGCGTAATCGATTCTTTCTTTTTCAAACTCTTTCGTCAGTTTTGAAAACTCGGCAAATAAGTCCATATTTTTTTAAAAACCGCTCCGGAACCTCTTTACACCCAGGAACAATACCCTGAAACTCTAGAAAACCAGCATATTTTACTATTCCTTATTCAATCATACAAGGCGTAAATATCTTGCTCTTTGCTCGAGCATCAATTGTCTTAGAATCAACAGGAGCCTCAGTTCAGCTCTGGTTGCCTGTTTACGCTTTCTCCAGAATACGATCAGCAGGACCGTCATAAAACTCTGGAAGCTGGAGTGAAAGGTCCAGGGGCTGGGTAATATGCGACTTTCCCGAAGCGCGCCACCCCTTTTCGCGCTCCATCTCTTCAATAGAGTGGCCGATCAGGGAAACGGTGCGTGATAGAATCATCAGCCCCTTGATCTGTTCGGGAGTCAACCCCATATCACAGCCTATTGCAGCCATGGCTCCCGGAGCATTCAGAAAGAGGATTCTGCCGTAGACTTGTTCTGTGCGCTTTTCAATTGCCCTGGCCAGTTCCTGGTGTTTTCCCCGGATATTATATTCCGCAGCCAGCTCAAACAGGCGGTCTACCCTGGGATCTTTAATGTGCTGGGGATGATGATATCCATTGAGGATGGCTTTTCGCTCTCTATATTCTTTGACTATGCGCCCGGCGCATTCCTCAATAGTCAACCCCTCCTTTTCGCACCTGGCAATTCCCTCCCGGAACATTGCGGCCGGCACTTCTGCGGAGCCGTGGCGTGAACCTAAGGTAAGGATGCCCCCGGCTACCGCCGTATTCAGGGGCACGCCCCCTGAAGCCACCAGGCGGCATGAGACCGCGGATGGCGAAAAGGCATGTTCACCCAAGCATACCAGCAGTGCATTAACCATTAAACGGTAGTTATCAGGAGGCAGCTCCCCGGTCCAGACCAGAAAGGCCATTGAAGCGAAGTCAATGTTGCCGGTGAGCCGGTTGTTGTCATAACCGCGGACTACAATCCTATCTTTAGTCTTGTAAGCTATTGAGCTCCGCCAGTGGAAAGGCTGACGCTCCCTACTATTCTTGCCGGTCTTCCCGGCGACTTTTTCCCCCATATCTTCCTCCCGTACTATTAAAATCGCAATCAAAACCGAAATCAAGTAAAGTGTTGCTGCTCTCTTATATTATAGATTTCATCTCCCCTGAACTCAATGCGAAAAACTTCCGGGCATATTTTAAATGTGCCATTATTCTTCAGCTGTGATAGAATAAGTCATAGTATAAGCTGCAGCATATTAAGGAGACTGCTCAATGCAGGTAAGAGTTTTAGGGTGTGGCACCATTGCCGGTCGAACCGGTAGAAACTGTTCCGGCTATCTCATCGATGAACAGATTCTTCTGGATTGCGGACCAGGGATCTGGTCTGCACTTTATAGCGCAGAGCAACCATTAAAACAGATCAACCACATCCTGTTATCCCATTTCCATGTGGACCACATTTCTGATTTAATCCCCTTCCTCTGGGAGCGCTGGGTATTTGAGGATGAGCGTGAAAGCCTTCTTTCAATATACGGACCTGTCGGCCTGAATAGCTGGTTTGAAAAAATGATAATCCCTCACCACGACTGGATAAAGGATCTGGCTATATCGCTCCATGAACTAGGTAATAAAAAAACAGAGGTCGGCTTATACACAGTAGAGACCCGTTCAACCGGCCACACGACAAACAGTATTTGCCTCAAGTTGAGCGACCCCCGGGACAAGTCCCTCTTCTACTCAGGCGACAGCGGCTGGAATGAGAACTTGATAGAACTGGCCGCCAAGTGCGATCTGGCTATAATCGATTCAGCCAATAGCTCGGAAAACAAAACAGAGGATCATTTAACCCCCGAACTGGCTGCCAGGATTGCCAGTTCTGCAGGAGCAAAACGACTCATGTTGACTCACCTCTATCCTGAAGTGTGGGACACCGATCCTGCAGAAGAAGCAGCCAGACACTTCAATGGGGAAATTCTCCTGGCCCGGGACCGGCTGGTGGTTTTTTTCTAGCTCCAATACCCAGCTTTAAGTTTAATCAGCCCTTGAGCCCAGAATGCATGAAGCTCTGGATAAACCTTTTTTGAAATATGATAAATGTCAGCAGGAGCGGTGCAACCACAATAATGGTGGCCGCCATGGTCAGGGACCACTCGGGGCTGCTCTCCGTGGCCTGGGTCAGCATGGCCAGCCCCACCGTCAGCAGCCTGGCCTTCCTGGTATCGGTAATGATCAAGGGCCAGAAAAACTCATTCCAGTGGTAGCTGATGCTCACCATGGAAAAGGCAATCAGCGAAGGTTTGGCCAGAGGCAAAAAAATATGTACTATGGTCGTAAATCCACCCCCGCCATCGATCTTTACCGAATCTTCCATTTCTTTCGGGATCGCCTTAAAGGCCTGGCGCATGAGAAAGGTGCCATAGGCAGAGGCAAAATAAACCACCCCGATCGCCAGCTTGGTATTCAACAGCTTCAGTGAAGAAATGGTATGGTAGTTGGGCACGACGAGGCTCTGCGGCGGTATAAGAAGCTGAACCAGGAAAAAGATAAAGATAATTTCCCTGCCCGGGAATTTCAGCCGGGCAAAGGCATAGGCAGCCAGCGAGATCGTAACCACCTGGACAGAAAGGATCATCACCACTACGATGATAGTATTGATATAGTATTGGCCAAAGGGTGCAACAGACATTGCCTTTTTAAAATTCGTCAGTTTGATTGTTTCCGGAAGCCAATGGAACTTTATACTCATTACTTCCGGAAGAGTTTTAAAAGCGGTGCTGACCAACAGCAACAGTGGAATGAGCATGAGAATCGAAATGGGAACCAGTACAGCATAGGCTAATATATTGTATTTGCGTACCGCCTGTATCAAACTACACTTTCCTCCTGTCAACTCTCTTCCCGATGTCATTACTATACCTCGTAATATACCCTGCGGCCGATAGTGGAAAAGATCACAACCACACAGCCAAGTAGAAATAGGGTCAGCATGCTGGTCAGGGTAGAGCCGACCCCCATATTCCAGTAACGGAAGGCTTGCTGGTAGATATAGTAAACGATCAGATTGGTAGAATCTGCAGGCCGGCCCCGAGTCATGATATAAACCAGATCTATGGACTGCAATGAATCCACGATATTGATAATAAAGATGAAAAAGGTGTAAGAGGAGAGAAGGGGGAAGGTGATCCGCCAGAACCTTATCCAACTGCCTGCACCTTCAACCCGGGCCGCATCGTTAAGTTCATTAGGGATGTTGGTAAGTCCGGCTAAAAAAAGGATCATGTAGTAGCCCAGATGTTTCCAAATACCCACAGCTACAACGCACCACAGGGCGGTTTTTGTGCTGTTCAACCAGGGGAACCCCTGGAGGCCAATGCCCCCCAGCAGGTGATCCAGCACTCCGTAGGTTGGCATGTACATCCAGAGCCAGATCAGGGCGGCAGCAGCCCCGGGGATCATCATCGGATAGAAAAGGGCCACTTTGAACACTCCGCCTGCCTTAATTTTCTTGTTCACCTGAACCGCGAGAAAAAGCCCCAGAGACATGCTTATGAATATGGTACTGAAGGAGTAGAGTATAGTGTTCCTTATGACCAGCCAGAACACCTTATTTTTCAAAACATCCAGGTAGTTCTGAATGCCGTTAAAAACCTTGACCGGATAATCGGTGCTCCAATTGAAGAAGCTGATATAGATAGCCCGAAGTATCGGGTAGTAGGTAAATATAAAGAGGAAAAAGAAGGCCGGCAGGATGTAGAGATAGGGTTTTAGCCATTCATATCGCCTGCTTCGGAGCGTGCCAACCAAATGATTCCCTCCTTTTAGAAAGCCCCCATACCAGTTATCCTCGAATGGGGGCCGTTAGAAAACGATTCTTTAAAATCTTATTGCCATTTTGCCAGGATCTTATCCGCCGCGGCCTGGGCTTCTTTCAGGGCCTGATCCATGATCGACAGGTCTTTTGAGCCCCTGATTTTTTGGTCCAGAACATTCAGCATGTCATAGACTTCCTGCATCCTGTGGGTCATCATGTTGCGCTCTACTTCGGATTCGATCAACTGGTTGTAAGCGACCAGAGCCTGGGGCCACTTATCCGTAAAAGCCTTGTACTCCGGCAGGTTAATGGCCTCCTTTCTCACCGGGATGTATCCGGAACCCACACTCCACTTAGCCGTGTTTTCCGGTTTAGTCATCCATTTGATCATCTTCCAGGCTGCAGCCTGGCGTCGCTTATCTGTCTTGAAGATAAAGAAGTTGCCTCCGCCTTCGATAACCACCTGGCGCTTGTTCCTGGGCAGGAAAGCGGTGCCGAAATCATACTTGGTCGAGTTACGGATGTAGGTCAGGGCACCGGTGGAATGGTAGAGCATTGCCGTCTTGCCTGTGGCGAAGTCTGAAACAGATTGTGACCAGGGTGTGACTCCCGTGGTTACCTTAAGCTCATAGGCCATTTTGTGTAGGAAGCGGTAAACATCCCGCATTTCCTCGGTATCAATCGCAATATAGGTTCCGGCCTCATTGTCAGCCACACCTCCTGCCTGAAGGAGCAGCGGCATAGTGAGCCAGTAGTCGTTGGGAATGAGAACGCCCCAGCGTTGTACATTTCCGCTTGAATCTACTACGGTGAGTTTTTTTGCATATGCGGCCAGCTCATCCCAGGTTGAAGCCGGTTTCTCAGGGTCAAGACCCACTTCGCGATAGAAATCCTTGTTGTAGTACATGATTGGCGTGCTTCTCTGCCAGGGGATCGACCAGATCTTCCCGTCAAATCGGGCGATCTTCATGAACCCCTCTAAGAAATTGTTAATAAAAGCATCGCCGCCTTCCTGGGCAATGAAATCGTCCAGGGGAATGATCGCGTCGATATCCATCAGGGTCAGCAGGTTCGGGGCATCGAGAACAGCGATCTCCGGTGCGTTACCGGACAGGAAGGCGGTCTGGGCCTTGTCCATGGCCTCCATGTAGCCGCCGGCAAAAATCGATTCAACGTATACCTCATCCTGTGAATCGTTGAACTCCTCGACCAGCCCATCCATAAGCTGCGCCAGAGAGCCGGCTACGCCGACAGGGTAGTACATTCTTAAGTAGACAGTTCCCTCTTTTTCTGCCTCTTTCTGGCCCCCTCCCCAGGAGAAGCCCAGAATAGAAAGAAGCAACAGAAAAACAATAAATCTTTTCATTAGTACTCTCCTCTCTTATTTTCTTTAAAAATGATTAAATGAAGGTCGAACAATTTAGGGCATAATGCATCACCTCCCTTTGATATTCCGACTCTCTGCGTCTGAAACATAAGTGGTGCCTTACTACTTTTTTTACTGGTTACGGATAGTACTCTATAAAATATTCTTTGTCAACCCTCTTTATAAAGTCTTTTAATAATTTCATTTAATAAGTTCGTGTGATCGATCAGCTTGCACTGTGATCAACTTAATAGGATAGTAGATACTTAATCGATAACCCTGCCATTATAACTGTCAAGAATATCCCTTATACGCTGCTCCATTTGCTCACCAAGGGCAACATCGCCGCTGGACAGGTAGGCGCGGATAACAGACTTCTCATTGGTTGAGGCGCGCAGGTAGCCGCTGTACCACCGGCTTCCCGGTTCACCGGTATTGAGATCGATTCCCCTGGTGAACACAGTGCCCATAAGATCTATACCCTCTTCAGTTTCAGATATCAGTACCGCCTGCTCCTTCCGGAAGAGCTCAAGCAGAGATTCTAAGGCCAGATCACGGGTCTCATCATCCGCCATCTGGTAATTGATCTCTCCAGTGGCAAAAACCCTCTCCTGCAGTACTCGCAGCTCCTGCATCAATCCCGGTTTTTCCTTGATCGCCTGGAGCAGCAATAAAACAGTAAACAATGAATTTTCCGCACAGATTGTTAATCCCCCGTCACTCAGGCGGTGGTAGTAGTGGCCGGATTCTTCAACCGCGGCCAAGGCGCCTGTGCGCCGCATATGCTCCTTTATCTGTGAGTGACCGTTGCCAAAGAGAAGCGGTGCGATATTGAGCCTGGTCCACTCGCTCAAAGCCAGGGGATTGACTTTAGGGTCGTAGATTACCCGCTGTGCGCCGGGCAGGTGCTCTCCGGATAAGTGTTCGCCTGCCAGGATCCTCTTCAGGATGGGTATAGAGATGAATCCGGCATTCATTATTCCCCTTGCATCCCCGAATACCAGCCGGTCGCCGTCGCCGTCAGTACCGATAACCAGGTCGGCATTTATGTTGCCGGCCAATGCCACAGCCGAATCCATTTTCCCGATACTGGTGGGATTGGGAGAGCCCGTGGGGAAGGTTCCATCGGGAATAATGCGGAGCGGGGTTACAGCGGCCCCGCTTCTCTGCAGAGCCTGATACATTTCAGGCCCGCCTGATCCATTCAGTGCATCCAGCACAACAACTAAATCGGCAAGCGAATCCTTTTCAACCCCCGCGGCCTGCATCGAAAAACGCATGTATTCCTCTGTCAGGTTTACAAGATAGAGCTCTGCACCTTTGCCGGATGCCAGGGTTTCGCCACAGTGATATAGCTGCCTTATCCTGGTGAAGCCACCGTATGGGCCGCAGCCCAGGCCTATAGCCTCTACTCCGGGCACCACAACCTTGAGGCCGATATAATCAGCCGGGTTATGAGAAGCGGTAATGGTCAGGCCCATGGTTTTGGGATGTTTTTTAGAGGCCCGGAAGGAGAGGTAGTAACTCTGGGGGGTGCTTATTGGATCGGTAGAGAGAAATATGGTAAATCCGGCCTTGAGCGCGGTTTCCACTGCTATCTGCATAACCGATCCGCCTCCCAGCCGGCCATCTCTGGCTATGGTAACCGTATCCACCCCGAGCTGGCGGCCATAGATAAATACCGCTTCGATAAAACGCTCGATTTCCTGATTGCTGAAATCGTTGATCTCCCAGCGGGCATCATATACTTTAATAGGATCTTTAGCCGTCATGAAAAAGATTCCTCCTCTGAACAGATGTGGATATTAAATAATCTTATTGTCTCCATAAAATAGCTTTTGGAAGGGCAGCAGCGCGACACCGATCATGGAAGCATTTTCTTTAAAACCGGAAATCAGGATTTCAAGGTCATCCTTCTTATAATAGGTATTCTCTTTAAAAATCCTTGATCTGAGGGGCTTTAAAAGGCGCTCACCAAATTCGCTGATCTCACCACCAATAATCAGGTAATGGGGGTCAAACGCGAGGATAATATTGTTAATTCCCCTGACCAGGTAATTGAGATATATATCCCAGCTCTTTACAGCTATGGGATCGCCATTATCCAGCTTCTCTAAAAACTCCTTAGTATCCTTAATTTTGATACCTGATTCCCGGTTATATTCCCTGATTAAGGCGCCTGATGCCGCATAGATCTCCCAGCAATCCTTTCTGCCGCAGGTACAGCTGATTCCCCTGGAATCGACTGTCATGTGGCCGACTTCACCGGCCCTCTTCTTGTTTCCTTTATATATATGTCCCCGCACAACAATACCGGCGCCGATACCCCGGTTCAGCGAAAGATAAACAAGGTTACGTTTCTGCCTGGCAATTCCCAATATAAGCTCGGCAAGGGCAGCGGCATTGGCTTCATTCTCTACAAACAGGGGAAAGGGAAAGAGGGATTCATATTTTTTAAAATGCAAATCCTTCATACCCAGATTGGGAGAGAGGTTGGGCGCGAGTTCCAGCACTTTTTTACGCTCATTCACCGTTCCTGGCAGGGAAAAGCCAATACCCAATATGCGCTCTACAGAAATTCTCAAGTTTTTGATTATTTTTTCAGTCAGCACCTGCACATGCTTCATTATCTCATCGATATTGTCAAAATCCTGATAATCAAAATCCACTTCCTGCTTGATAACCGCATCAAAGTCAATAAGTATAACCCTTATACAACTGCTGGAAGTCAGGTGGTTCGATGAAAAATCCACACCAAAAGCATACCTCGATTGGGGCAGGAAACGGATGATCATTGGCTTCCTGCCTCCGGTTGATACCGAAACCCCTGCTTCTTCAACAATACCCTCTTCGATCAGACGGTTGATGTTATTGGTTACCGTTGGTACGGTCAGACCTGTTTCTCTGGCTATGGCTTGTTTACTCATCTCCCTCTTCTTCATCAGCAGATGGAGTATTTTCCGGTTGTTTGAGTCCTTGATCTTTTCCTGGTCAGGTCTGAGCAATATTACCATATAGACTTATTTTCCTTTCTTCATGGGATATCAGCCGACCGGCATCCTAATCATTATCCACCTGCCATGATATACATATTCAGAATACCTTCAAGTCTCTCCTGCTGCCCGGAACTGTTCTGCACGGCGCCGTGCTTCAGGGTATATAGCTCCAGCTCCTTGAAGCCCACCTTTTGCTCTACAATTTCTTTGCCAATGCCTTCACTGTAGCCGGCGTACCTGGTAGAGACAAAATTTTCCAGCTCGCCACTCTGCAGCAGGCTATGGGCTATGACCAGTGCCCGGGCATAGGTATCCATTCCGGTGATATAGGCGTGAAAGAGGTCAGCTTCTTCAAATGAAGCCCTGCGGGTTTTAGCATCGAAATTCAAGCCGCCGCTGTGCAGGCCGCCATTCTTCAGAACTTCATAAAGAGCGAGCACAGCGCTATAGATATCACCGGGGAAATGGTCCGTATCCCAACCCAGCAGCAGATCTCCCTGGTTGGCATCGATACTCCCCAGCACTCCGTTGATCCTGGCGAAATAAAGTTCATGCTGAAAGGAGTGGCCAGCCAGGGTAGCATGATTGGCCTCAATATTCATCTTAAAAGAGCGGTCAAGTCCATATTTCCTTAAAAATCCCAGGGCTGCGGCGACATCAAAGTCATATTGATGTTTGGTGGGCTCCCTGGGTTTCGGTTCAATGAGATACTGCCCCTTAAAGCCTATCTCCCCTGCATAATCCAGAGCCATGCTGAGGAACCTGGCCAGGTTGTCCAGCTCCAATTCCATATTCGTGTTCAGCAGGGTATCATAGCCTTCCCGCCCCCCCCAGAAAACATAGTTCACTCCTCCCAGTTCAAAGGTAATCTCCAGAGCCTTTTTGACCTGTGCCGCGGCATAGGCAAAGACCTCTGCATTACATGAGGTAGCCGCGCCATGCACATAGCGAGGGTGAGAAAAGAGGTTGGCCGTGCCCCACAGCACTTTAATCCCGGTTTCCGTCATCCGGGTTTTAATAATTTTTACAATCCTATCGAGATTTTTATTGGTCTCGGATAGAGTCGCTCCTTCAGGGGCAATATCTCGGTCATGAAAGCAGAAATAGGGTATCTGGAGCTTATGCATTAGCTCGAAAGCCGCCAGCACTCTCTGTTCAGCCAGATCCATTGGTGAGGCAGCTCTGTCCCATGACCGGATCATGGTAGCCAGGCCGAAGGGATCGGCGCCGCTGCCCGTCATAGTGTGCCAGTAGGACATGGAAAAACGGAGATGCTCTTTCATGGTTTTACCGGCTATTTCTTTCTCCGGATCATAATATTTGAAGGCAAAAGGATTTTTCGAGGTTTCGCCCTCATACTGTATAACCGGAATCTCTTTAAAAAACTCTTTCATCTGCCACTCCTTATCTCAGCAATTGAATAATCAAAACCTCCGCGCTAATGTACTAAACAAAAATAATGCACTGTTTTATGGTGATAGTATTCACCGGGCTGCAGCATGACCTGTGGGAAGGTCTGCTGATTCACCGCATCCGGATAGTACTCAGTTTCCAGACATAGCCCACTGTGGCGGTTGAAGACCAATCCCCCGGCACCATGTATATCATCCAGGAAATTACCCGTGTAGAACTGAATGGCCGGTTTGGTAGTGAGCACCTCCATAACCCGGCCGCTTTCCGGTTCATACACCCTGGCTGCCTGCTTCAGCTCCCCATTGGAGGAATCAACAATAAAACAGTGGTCATATCCTCCGGGAACCATGCCAAAGTCCCGGCCGATCCGCTTTGCCTGAGTAAAATCCATGGCTGTTCCGATTGCACCCCTGATCTCACCAGTAGGGATCATAGTCTCTTCTATGGGAAGATAATTAGAACATTCCAGTTTAAGCTCGTGGTCTAGAATAGTACCGGACCCGGCGCCGCCTAAGTTCCAGTAGGAATGATTGGTCAGATTCACCGGTGTTGTACTGTCTGTTTCAGCCTGGTACTCAAGCTTTAGCTCATTGTTCTCATTCAGAGTGATCTCTACTGTCACAATAAGCTTCCCTGGGTATCCCTCTTCTCCATCAGGGCTGATATAGCAAAGACGCACACCTGCTGAGATTTCGGTCTTCATGGTCTCAGCTTGCCAGATAACGCTGTGAAAGCCATTTGCCCCCCCATGCTCATGATTTTTTACTGTACGGCCATGGACTGTAAACTCTTCATTACATTCCAGATTGTAACTCTTCCCCGCCACTATTAAAATACCTCGGGCAATACGATTGGCAAAACGGCCGATTGTTGCACCCAAATAATGATAGTTATTGATATACTCCTCCAGGGAATCAAATGAGAGTACGATATTTGCTCTCTTTCCCCGTTTATCGGGCATCATTAGGGAGGTAATTATCCCCCCGTAATTAATAACAGCAAAGCTTAAACCCATGGAATTACTGACAATAAACTTAGTAACCCTTGAGCCATCTTTTACCCTGCCGAAGTTTGTCGCCGTGATGGTCATGGCTTACCCTTCTATCCCTTGGTTCCGCTGGAAGAGAGAAGGCCCCTAATATAATATTTCTGGCCAAAAGAAAAGATCAGCAGAACCGGGATAATATAAATAACGATTCCTGAAAGCAGAACCGAGACCAGAAGTATGCCATTCCGCACAACATAACCGTTAGCCATAGCCACCGGCAGCGTAGTATTCTGTCCGCTTAAGAAAATAACCGGAGTCATAAAATCTCCATAGACCCACAAAAACGATAGGATAAATACCGTAACCAGGACCGGCCGCGAAAGGGGAATAAAGATCCTGAATAAGACACCAATCCGGCTGCAGCCGTCAATGATTGCCGCTTCTTCTATATCACGGGGGAAATAAGAAAAAAACTGTTTCAGCAGATAGACATAGAGCGGATTTGCCCCCAGGGCCCAGAGAAACCAGATAGTATATGTTCCTATCAGTTTTAGCCTGGCAAAAAAAATATATTCAGGAATAAGCACTGATACAGGAGGGATCATCAAAACTACCAGGACAATGCTGAATAGAAAATCCTTACCAGGCGCATGAAATCGGGCAAAGGCATAGCCAAAAACAGCAGCAGTCATAATACCGGGAAGTGTGTAGATCATACTCAATAGAATAGTATTCCAGAGAAAACGGAAATACTTTATCTTGGTCAAAGCCAGGTGGTAATTGCCGAATTGGTACTTTTGGGGTAAGAATATGGGCGGAAAAGCAACCATCTCCTGCTGTGTTTTTAATGAGCTTAGAACCAGCCAGAAGAGAGGCATTAATATTATTATTGTTAAAATAGATAAAAATAGATACAGAAGAGTCCTTATTATAGATTTTACCACCCAATTTTTAGTCGTATTCATAGTAAACCAACTTGTTCATTAACTTAAGGAACACAAAAGTGAGCAAAAGCATAATAATAAACATCATCCACACTATTGCCATACCATAGCCAAAGCTCTGATTTGTAAAGCACTGCTGGAAGGCATAGATGATGGTAAAGTAGTTCTTAAGCGGCGGCTGTTGATTAAGAAACGCGGTAAAGGCCGCCCCCGGTGATGAAGTTAAGAGGATCGGCTGAACGATCACGCTAAAGGAAAGCATTATGCCGACAACAGCTTGATAGAGAATAATCGGTGACATAAGGGGCAGAATAATATTTTTCAACTTAAAAAACCCACTTGCCCCGTCGATATCTGCCGCTTCGATTAGCTGTTTCGGTATATTCTGAAGTCCGGCCAGGAAGATAATCATGCTTCCTCCTGACTGCCAGATAAACATTAAAATCAAAGTAAATGTGGGCATATCAACTAAAAAGTTCTGGGCTATGTTGGGATTAAAAAGTCCAATAACTATGCTTATCAACCCGGATTCCCGATTAAACAGGGTTTTCCAGATAAAAACCGAAGCAATAACCGGTACTGCATAGGGAACAAAGAATATGCTGCGGAAGAAGCTTTTACCCTTCAGATTCCTGTTTAACAGGTGAGCTATGAAAAAACTGCAAAATAAAGTTCCCAACACATTGAGAAAGGTAAACTTCAGAGTGCTTATGATTGAGGTAAGAAAACGGTAATCTGAGAAAAGCTTGATATAATTGGTAAATCCTTTAAACCGGGGAGCAAAAATTCCATCAAAGTAGGTAAGAGAAAGGTAAAAACTGTAAGCCATAGGAAAGACATTCAAGAAAAGAAACATGACTATCCACAGGCTTATCAATAAGTAAAAGGTTTTTATCTCTCTCCTGATTCTCATCTTGATTCCCCGTTTTGAAAGTACCCTGCCGGGAAAAACTTGTTATATTACACCTTTCCCACGGCAGGGCTTTGTTTTTCTTAAGCAGCGCTACATCTCTTTTGCAATAATAGAATTAATCTGATCGGCTAAATTGTTCAAGGCCTTGTCAAAATCTATTGCTCCCTTAAGAGCTGCTTCCATCTGCTGGTTGAAGGCTGAAATTAGTGCGGTTTCTCTTAAATATGGGGGGAACTGAAGAATGATCTGATAGGGCAGTTCCTTCTGTACCTGTTTTAACCTGTATGCATCGAAAGGTGTTTCCTGGGGGCAGTACTTCAGCATTGATTTAAAGGCTGGTAATCCCCAGCCGCTCTTGGCTCTGTTCACAGCTTCATCCTCCAGCATGTAATAGGACCAGAACTTCCAGGCGGCATCGTAGACCTTTGTACCGCTGTAGATCACATAACCGGTGCCGCCGCCGGTAGCATTGACCCTCTTGCTGCCGTAAACCGGGGCTGGGGCGAAGCCGAAACGTTCCGGAGGGATCTGGCCGCCCTCGTTGATTATGGGTCCGAACCAGTAGCCATCCCATTGGATTGCTACTCGTCCTGCTTGAAACAGGGGTCCGTCCCAATCCGGAGCCGGATCTAAGGGGTTGTGCATAGCATGATGTATTTTTGCCTCATCAAACCACCATTTAAAGAGTGCATACACATCCGGGTCCTTGATGTTCAGCTTAGTAGCATCATCAGTAAATACCCTAATTCCGGTCGATTTGTGTACACTACACCGGTTTGATTGTGCCCGTTGTTAATGACAAACGTGGTGTTGTTGTGACATTGTGATCGAATAGCTCTCGGTTGACAAAGCAGGTTCCTTGT
>JAUVWI010000085.1 GCA_030604195.1 Spirochaetales bacterium | reverse complement strand
TCCTGATCCACTGCCCGGCAGAATCGGTTTTCACGGTATTTTCCATATCTTTATCATACTGGGCGGAGCGGTGCATTACCTGATGGTTTACCAGGGGGTAACCAGAGCGCTGACTTTGCATGGTTAATGCTAATCCAGGCTTTTTGCCAGTGGAGGCATACAACCTTGCCCCGCAGGATAGTGTAATGACACGGATTGCCGGGCACCTGATTAAGGCTATCCGTGGCGTCTCTGTCTACAATCCGTAAGCTTTTTATTTCAGCACCTCATAATTGGTTTTTTCTATTTCAGCTAAAAACCGGGAAGGAAGAGTGAAGAAAGAATCCCAGGAAGACACATACGAGGGCATGGTCAGGTACAATCCTCTTTTGGCTCTTGTAGAGGCAACATAAAATAGCCGTCTTTCCTCCTCAAGTTCTTCAATATTTTCCATAGATTTTTCTGAAGGTAAGAGGCCGTCTAAGAGATGAGGAATAAATACTGTATGCCACTCAAGCCCTTTTGCTGAATGTACTGTTGATAAAATTAATGGTTTCTCTTCAGACTCATCGATTTTATCAATCGATGCGATCAACGGCCTGGTTTGCTGCTGAAACCGGTTTGAGGGTGGATCCAGGGCAAAGTCTGTAAGAAACTGCGCCAGGTCATTATATTTGGTTGCCAGCTCATGCAACAGGTCAATATCCAGTATCCTTATATCATAATCAGATTCGAGATTTCTCAATATGGGCGTATAATATTTTTTCAATATTTCTATTTTCTCAGGTATGGAAGCATTCTTGCTTCCTGAAAGAGAGAGCGCTTTAGAGAGTTTATGGAGTTCAGGAAAGAACTTTTTAGAAGAGTAATCATTGAAATCTATTTTTCCTTTATTTGACTTAATCTGATAAATTATATTCCGGGCTGTAACGCTTCCAATCCCGGGAACAAGTTTCAATATGCGGTTCCAGGCAACAGCGTCCAGAGGATTCAGGATTATGCGTAAATAAGAAATGATATCCTTGACATGCCTTCTTTCCACAAAACGTATGCCGCCATATACAACATAAGGAATATTTCGTTTAAGAAGCTCTGCCTGAATATAATTACCATGATAGGTGGCTCTGTAAAGAACAGCAATTTCATTTAAAGGAATATTATTTTCTCTAAGCTCCAGTACCTTGTCTACAATAAATTCCGCTTCCGATTCCTGATCATAAAACTGTCTGAATAAAGGCTTTACCTGTGATGTGTCCTCTGAAAACAGTTTCTTTTTATACCCGATAACAGCATTATCAATTACTGAATTAGTAAAATTAAGGAGTCCCTGACTGCTTCTGTAATTTTGTTCAATCTTTACAACTTTACAATCAGGATAGGTTTCAGGAAACAACAGGATGTTTTCAAAATTAGCGCCTCGGAAAGAATAAATACTTTGGGCGTCATCTCCCACAACCATTAAATTTTTATACTTTCCGGCAATCAAATCCACTATTTCCTTTTGAACAACATTTGTATCCTGAAACTCATCACACATAATATACGGACAAGCTTCCTGGACTTTTTCACGAAAGAGAGCATTTGATTTAAGGCTATCCCTTAGCACATCCATCAAATCATCAAAATCAAGAACATTATTCGCCTTTTTGTATTTGGCATATTCCCCGGCAATGATTTCTATATCTTCAATAAATTCACCTAATCCTGAAAAATACTTATCAACTATTTTACTGATTTTTAAATTGCAGTTCTTAGCTTTTGAAATAATAGTCTGAAGTCTGCTCTTCCTGGGAAAGGCCCTGCTTTTCTTTTCAAACTTTAAACTATGACGAACCAAATCAATTGCATCTGCAGAATCTGCAGCATCAATTACAGAGAAATTAGGTAAAATTCCTAATATCCTTGAATGTTTTCGTAATATATAATTTGCAAAGGAATGAAATGTACCACCCTGGATTTGTTGACACTCTTTATTCAGGAGAATGCCGGCTCTTGTAAGCATTTCACCGGCAGCTTTTCTGGTAAAGGTAAGAAGCAATATTTGAGACGGCGGAATATTATTCTCGATAAAATATGCCAATCTGTATACAATAGTCCGTGTCTTGCCGGAACCGGCGCCGGCAATCACCAAAACCGGGCCGTCAATGGTTGTTACAGCGGATAATTGTCCTGGATTTAATTCACTCTGGTAATCTATACGGTATTTTTTCGATAATTTAATAGTTGGCTTTTTGCTGGTCTTTTTCTCAATCGAATCCGCTATTTTCTTTAAACGCTTTATCTTTTTATCTGCTTCACTGGTTAATTCAACCGGAAAATAATTGTCAATTGAAATGTTGTCCATACTTTCGGTTGAATAATCATCATCAAAATCGTTTTTCATATGAACGGATTTTATGTGATTATCACAGAGAAATCAACAATGCACTATGACGCACTTTGCCTCTTCACCCGCTCTACAATTTCCAGGATAGAGTTGATCCTGGAGGAAGGTGGCCGGAAGATCTCTTCCATCCGCCCCTGGTAATGGCTCATGATAAACTGCCGGACCGGCAGTTTGCCGATCCAGCAGTCCATGATTTTAGCGCAGGGCAGACCTTGTTGAGCGCCCCGGCAGTATTTGAAGTGCAGAGTATGCCCGAGCATCCGGCAGTAGGACTCTTTATGGTCGTAGCGATCGATCCCCGGCGCTTTTTCTGCAGCGATGTTGCTCATCCTACCGTTCATCCTACCATTTACCGGTTTTAGCCATATTCGGCTTGGGTAGGTCCTTCAAGGCATCCTCTGCCCTTTGAATTTCTTCTGCAGGCAGCTCATAATCGTGGAGTTCACCATGGAAGTAGCGATCGTAGCCGTTTAAGTCCATCAAGCCGTGGCCGCTCATGTTGAACAGAATGACCTTTTCCTTTCCCTCTTCTCCGGCCTTTTCAGCCTCCCTGATAACGGCGGCAATGGCATGGCTGGTTTCCGGCGCCACAATAATCCCTTCAGTCTTGGCGAAGAGCACGGCCGCTTTATAGCACTCAAGCTGATGGATTGCTTTTGGAGTGAGCAGGCCCTCTAAAATTGCCTGCGAAACCAGGGGAGCCATACCGTGGTAGCGCAGGCCCCCGGCGTGGATGGGCGGCGGCACGAAGTCGTGGCCCAGGGAGTACATGGGCAGGAGAGGGGTCATCTTGGCCGTGTCTCCGTGATCGTAAACAAATGGGGCTTTAGTCATGGTGGGACAGGAAAAGGGCTCCACCGGGATAATGTCGATCTCCGCCCCATTGATTTTGTCATGGACAAATGGAAAGGCCAGGCCGGCGAAATTGCTGCCGCCGCCGGCACAGCCGATAACTACATCGACCCTATCTTCCCCGAATTTCTTAAGCTGCTTCTTGGATTCCAGCCCGATAATGGTCTGGTGGAGCATTACGAGGTTCAGCACGCTCCCCAGGGAGTAGCGGGTGGTGTTGCTCTGATCACTCACGGCCTCTTCAATGGCCTCACTTATGGCAATGCCGAGACTTCCCGGGGTATCCGGATTCCTGGCCAGGATGTCCCGCCCCGCCTGGGTCTCGTTGCTGGGGCTGGCTACGCAGGTGCCCCCCCAGGTCTGCATCATAAGCTTTCGACCGGGCTTCTGGTCAAAGCTTATCCGGACCATGAAGACCTTGCACTCCAAACCGAGCAGAGAGGTGGCAAAAGAGAGGGCGCTTCCCCACTGCCCGGCCCCGGTTTCGGTGACCAGCTTTTTTATACCGAATTCTTTATTGTACCAGGCCTGGGCCACGGCAGTATTCGGTTTATGGCTGCCGGCCGGCGATACACTCTCGTTTTTGTAGTAGATCTTAGCCGGAGTGCCAAGAGCCTTTTCCAGGTAGACGGCCCGGTGCAGCGGAGTCGGCCGCCAGCGTACCAGCAGCTCCAGGATTCCCTCCGGAATATCGATCCAGCGCTCAGTGCTCACTTCCTGCTCAATCAGGTTCATGGGAAAGACAGGGGCCAGTTGATCAGGTGTAACTGGATTGCCGTCGGGTCCCAGGGGAGGGTTGAGGGGGGTTGGCAGATCGGCGGCAAGGTTATACCACTGCCGCGGCATCTCATCTTCGTTTAAAAATACTTTTACAGGCATAGCTTCCTCCTTGCTGTTTTATTATTATTTCCCTAAATCTTGGGTAAATACTCGTTAATGACCTTTTTAAAAGCCGAGTCTCGTTTTTTAAGCTCCTTTGAGCCGCGTGTAATTTTGCACAGACTTAAACCCAGCTTCCTGGCAATTGTACGCTGGCTGACTCCCTGGTTGAGCAGTTTTACCAGATCCCAGCGGCTGTGGATCTCTTTTATCTCATTCTCGGTGAGAATACTCACCAGGAAATTCTCAATCAGCACTTCGTCTTCAATCTTGGCCAGCACTGCGGCAATTTCTTTGATTGCATCCATATCGTTACTATGAGTAGAAACGTTACTATAGATAGAAACATTTGTCTATAGTAAATTAGAAAAAAACGAAAAAAATTATGGAAACAACACAGCGGAGAAATACTGTTCTACCTGACCGGGATCTGTCCGGGTTGATTTTGCTCAGATGGGGGCCGGCGGAATAGCGGTTGAGTTGCCGCGTTGACCAGATTGCTCAACCCTCTGGCAAGAAGAATCTTATAGGTTAGATTGTTGAATAACGAATGTTTAGAAAGTATGGAATCGTGATAGCCATTCCATACTACCGTCGCCCTCTGAACAGTATGGTCTATAGTGCTTATAAACAATCCCTCGCCAATCTTGATAATTAGAATCGATGGTTGCAGTGTTTGTTCCGGATGTTTTAATTCGTTGGGCTTCTTGATCCAGGCCGGGTAGCTCTTCATTATGCCCAGAATGAGAAGGGCGAATCCACAAACGAGTCCACAAAAAAGAGGGAACCAGTCGCCCCATTTTGTGTAGATGGTCAGCTGTTTCTCAGGGAGCGGCACCCGGGCGACTGTATAACCTGCTGTATAAGGCTCAGGAGAACCAGGGTGAATACGCCCTGTTGCGTCTATATACACGGTGTAGCCGGAAGAAGTGCTTCGGAGCAGGGGACGCTGGTTTTCCACGGCCCTGAAGAGGGCCAGAATACCGTGCTGCCTGCCCT
Source organism: Spirochaetales bacterium (assembly GCA_030604195.1). Lineage (GTDB taxonomy): Bacteria > Spirochaetota > Spirochaetia > SZUA-6 > DRHE01 > DRHE01. The sequence goes on along the minus strand of JAUVWI010000085.1, from coordinate 9,767 downwards.
CAACCGGTGAGAGCGACCAGAAGTCGTTGCTGATATTGAGAATGATGTCCACATCGCCAAGCATAAAGCGGCGCACATGATCAGAGAATACATCCTCAAAGCATATCGGGGTAACGAATCGCATCTTGTCGTGCTGAAAAACCAGCCTTTCTTCTCCGATGCCCCAATTGGAGATATCGAATTTCTGAAAGAGCTCGTAGAGCCCGGCGAATCTCTCCTTATCAAGGGGAAAGTGCTCGGAGAAGGGCACGAGGTGCATCTTGTGGTAAAAGTCTTTGATATTCCCCTGCGGGTCCAGGAGGACTGAAGAGTTGAAGTTTTTTTTATTCTTTTCGCCCGTCTCCGAAAACAGAATCTTGTGATCCTGGGTACCTGTCAGGAGCCAGGTTCCCATGCCCTTCTGGTAGTCCACAAATTTTGCCATAAGCCGCCCCCAGTGGGATTCCTTTTTCTCCGGTTTCGTCCAATACCTGATGTCGAGCTTGGTCCCCCCCTCGGGCCATACCACCAAATCGGGCTTGTCCGGCAGGCTGAGGAGCGCCTCATCGGTCAGCTCCATGAGCCGCTCAAGATTCTCTTTATACTCATGTTTTCTCGGATCTGTGTTCTGTTGGACAAGCACAATTGTGGCTTTTGGGATTTCTGAGTGATTGTAGAGTTTTGCCTGCATATTGCGTAAGATAATGGCGCCTGTTATAAGAGAGACAACAAGGATGACCATGAAGGTCCCAACGGGTAACAGGGTCCGCCTGTCTCTTATCACTGACTGCATGGTAGTCAGCCACCTTTTCCAGCGCCCAGGGCTCCGATTTTCTAAACTGGTGCAGGGCGCGGTGCGTCCGCCGGTCCAGATCCAGCCAAACGCCGGAGCAGCAAGAGTCCAGGCCAAAGATGCATTACAGAGAAGTATTACGAAGCTGATGCCCCATACACCCGTTAGCGAGGCAATTTGTATGAGAGAGAGGAATCGATACTGTGTAGTGCCGATGAGGCCCCATGGATAACCCAGAACACTTATGGAACGGCAGTAGTCGAAAAACACCCACGCCGCAGTAACAACCAGGAAACCCCACTTTCCACTCATCCTGATCAGCCAGACCAGGACAGCCATGAAGAGAAGGAACTGAACGAAGAAGCCAATGGTGATAAGGTGCAGGGTCACGTATTTGTAGGTTCCGTGCCAGTAGTTGATTATAAGAGCTTGAAGCACTCCGAAGATGGTTCCATAGAAGATTCCCATTGCCGGTGATTCTGTAAGCAGAACGAGAAACAGGGGTATCAGGCAAAACCAGGCCAGAAATCCGAAGCCTTCCAGATTGACAACCGACGGGAAGGAGAGGGCGAACAGTATGGCCGATGTAACCACCCACACCAGTGCCCATGGAGTGACCCACCGGTAGAGCCAGTGTTTTTTCCGGTGAATCATATTCTCTCTCTTTTTCTCAATAGTGCGATAGATGTAATACCAGCCGTTGACCAGGAGAATGGGCCCGAAGCGCAGAAACGCGTAGAACTGCTCAAGGGCCGTGCTTTTGGCCAGATGAATCAACCCCCGGGTGGCAATAAAACGCTGCATATAGTCCAGGTTGGCGCTTTGCGCGTGGATGTAGGCAAAAAGGAAGAGAATTAGAGCCGGCGCCCATACGATTTCTGTAAGAATGCCCGGTTCCCTTCCAGAGAGGGCGAGCAAACCAAGGGCGAGTTGAAGAGCAAGAAGCCCGAGTACCAGAAAGTCGGTGAAGTTGATTCCCTTGGTTTCATTTTTAAGGTTCTCCTGGATGTCAAGCTCTGTGCCGTTTTTCCCAATTCCTTTGAGCAGGTTTTCGAGGCTGTCAGAAGCAAAACTATAGGAGCGCATAATGTCGCCGCTCCTGACGTCGCGGATCGAGATCGATAGATCGCAGCCGCTGTAATATTTGTAGATGTAGGCAGTGGCAAACCGCTCCATATCCAGTTCACGGGCGATTTCATTAGCTTCAAGGTAATTGCCCGGCTTCAGCTTGGATCTGTCAAATTCGGGATCCGTTCTGATAAAATATTCCTCGATGAAGCTCTGGCTAACGATGGCGTAGGACTTTATCAGCGCCATCTCTCTTTCCAGAAGAGCTGTGACGCTGGCGTTCTCTTCATCGGTAAGACTGGCTGAAACAACCGGAAAGAACACGAGGCTCGGTTTCGGAATAAAAGCGATGGGTCCGGTGAAACAGAGCAGGAGCTCGATAATGGCCACGGCCACTGCTATAATCCCGAAAATACGCAGCTTAATTGATCCACTCTTTTTAGGTTCCATGATTCACCTCCATAAGCTTCAGGTCTACGGTTATAGAAGAGCAAGGATTGTGCCAAAGGTGATAAATCTATAAATCTAAGCTATAGAAAGAGTTATGATAGAGGGCTCATTATTGATCCCTATAAACCTTTGGTTGTCAGTTAAAAGCAAAAAAGCAAATAATTATTTGTGGTATAAGAAAATATATTAAGAGAGGGATGGAGATCTACAGATAAAAGTTGATACAGGTAGGCAAGAGAATTATTTTTGGATGGCGGAGAGATACGCTTGATATCTTATCTGTTTCCACGATGTCTCTGACCACTCATACTCACAACCCGGCAGGGTTTCGCTCCTATTACATCGCCCTCCTTTTTACGGGCTGAGGGTCATCTCAGAAACCGCTGCAGCTTCAATCTGCCCACGGCTGGAGGGCAGGTTGAGCAATTCACCTTTGAGCCAGCCCGCGATCATATCGTCGTAGTGCTTATGACCGGGCTGGCCGGACTGGCCCATGGGAGCGATGATCTGCATACCGTCCATATCCTCAAGGGGGATAACCATACGCAGTGCCGCGATCGAAATGGCCTTGTATTCATCTTTGGCGGCGTTGTAGGTGTTGGAGTTGACAGTGGTGCAATCCCCGTCTGCCGGATAGGGTCCGCTGTTCAGCAGCATCGCGGTAAACCAGCTGTTTCCGCCGGCATGTTTCCAGTAATTCGTGTGGAGCCGGCCCCATGACCACCTGCGCGGGTTGCTTCCGAGCTCTTGCTCCAGCCAGCTGAAGGTTTTGGACAGAGCCATCTCCAGTATCTGCTGCGGCCCCTCTTTTTCCGGAGTATCTTTACGGTCCCAGAGTGTTGAGCCGGGCCGATCGAGGATAACATCATGTATTAAATATTTCTTGAATTCAGTATGAAAATAAGTATACAGATATTCCCCCACCTCATCTTCCAGGAGAGTCCGCACCCACTGGTTCAAGAAAACCTCATATACCGCGGCGCCGCTGCTGCCGGCCCGCACCTGCCTGTCCCAGCTTTTAAGGATTTCAACTGCTGCCACGGCCTTTTCGTCCTGAAAGGAATAGGCGAACAATTTGGGCAGCAGCTCCTCTGCTTGAAGAGAGTACACATCCATCTGCATTCTGCGGAAGTCTTCCTCGGTGGGATTGTTCAGCTCCGAGAGCATCAAGGCAATACGCTCCGTCCGGTAGGGAGCGCTGAATGTGTTGGAGATCGGATGAGGGTCGCTGTCCGTCACCACCCGATTGTTGCTGTAGATGATAGAACCGCTTTCAGGATTCACCGCACCGGGCATCTCCTCATAGGGGAGGAATCCATTCCAATTCATTAGCCCGGAGGATCCGTCGGCCGGAAGACGTCCGGAGTATCCGCTGCGTATCGGGATCGCTCCGGTGGTGTGCCAACCGATGTTGCCGTCACTATCTGCAGCGACAAATGTCAAACCAACGATCTTGATGTGGCGAATAGTGTTCATAATGTCATCTACGGAATGAGAATCCATAAAGCCGAGAACGGTGCGCATGGTGTTGTCTGAGAGCTCACCATCGGGCAGCGTTCCGTACCAACGAAGGGCTACGGCGCCTTCGACGCCCTTCTCGAGCTCAGTGATGACCGGGCCGTAGATGGTGTGAAACACCGTCATCCGCCGGGATTCCCCTTCAGGCAACTTGATGAGGATCTGCTCCTTTTCCATTTCCAGGATCTGCTCGCCCACGATATAGCGGGTGGGGTTTTGCGGATCGACCCGGACCACGAACAGATCCACAAAGTCGGTCGGCAGAACAGCAAGACCCCAGGCCACGGAATCGGTATGACCGATCATGACCCCCGGAACACCCGGAGCTGATGCACCGGTAATGTCGACCCCCGGCGCGTTCAGGTGGCAGAGATACCAGGTTCCCGGCACGGAAACACCGATGTGTGTGTCGTTGGCAAGGAGTGGCTTCCCACCGGGGCCCCTGGCTACGGCCCAGAGATTGGTGCCGCCCCCAGAAGCTTGTTCCGGGAGTGCTTGAAAGAAGGACAGTGCCGCCTCATGCAGCGAGCCTATCTTTAAGGAGCGCAGGCTTTCGAAGTAGGCGTCATCAGGAAGGTTAGCATTCCGGTGAGAAGGATAGATATCTTTCCATTCATGCAGCTCAACAGACTGCCGTGCTTGAAGGACCATCAACTCCGGCCGATAGTTCTCTCGGAACATCCAGGAATTCAAGGTGAAAAAGCTGAACAGGTCTTCCACTGTCCAATTCTCCGGTGTGTGGTTGGCAGACCGGAACTCCAGGGGAAGATCCTCTCCGCGCAGGCGGATATTAGCGTTGACCCCGTCCACATAGGACTGCAGCAGAGAAAGCTCATCGGGCTTGAGGGCCTGGGCGGCGTTCCGGCGTAGTTCCGGTAAGCCGAGGAGGCGGGCAAAGTAGTCCAGCTTGAGCCGTCCTTCCCCGGCGAACTCCGACAGCCGCCCGGTGGAAACCCGTCTCAAGGCCTCCATCTGCCACAGGCGGTCCTGGGCGTGTACAAAACCCTGGGCGACCATAAGGTCATGCTTGTCCCGGGCGTATATGTGAGGGATTCCGTTCTTGTCCCTAAGCACCGTGACCGGCTGCTTCAGCGGCAGACCGCGAATTTCCCCCTTATACTCCGGATAGCCTTTGGCCAAAATGAAATGCTTGCAGCTTGTCGTAAGAGTGAGAGATCCGATGATTAAAAGAAAATATGCGCAGCGGCGAATCTGTTTGGTTCTCCAACGTTCCATGCTAATCCCCCTCGATCTAAATATTGACTTACTGTTATATATTGTAGTTCAGAGGTATATGACAAAGCAAATTTTCGTCGATTTGACTTTCTATGGCGCTAAGGCTATCATGCTGCAAGGAGGGGTTATGTGAAGACCGGTTATTACCCGGAGTTTCCGGTGCTTCTGGTGGATGACGAGGAGCAGGTCCTTTCCAGTGCATCGAAGGTTCTGAAGTCAACCGGAATCAACAATCTACTCTTGTGCCAGGACGCGCAGGAAGTGATGCCCCTTCTGGCAGAAACGGAAGTAGAGGCTATTCTGCTTGATATCTCCATGCCCCATCTCCCGGGCGATGTCCTGCTGACGGAAATCCGTGAAACCTATCCGCAAATCCCGGTCATTATTGTTACAGCTTCCGACGATATCGAAATTGCAGTCCGCTGCATGAAGGCTGGAGCCTTCGATTATATGGTTAAAGCTGTAGAGCCTAGCAGGCTCATAAGCGGTCTGCGCCGGGCAATCGAGCTGCGGCAGTTGAGCCGCAGGTACAGCGATCTTCGGGAACGAATGCTGGCTGATGAAATCAGCCAGCCAAAAGCTTTCTCGAGGATCATCAGCCAAAACCGACGGATGAAGGCGAGCTTTGTGCTGGTCGAGGCGGTTGCACCAACTGCCGAAACGGTGCTTATTACGGGGGAAACAGGTTCCGGCAAGGAGCTTTTTGCCGAAGCCATCCACTCCGTTAGTGGCCGCAGGGGGCCACTGGTAACGGTCAACGTTGCCGGTCTGGACGACACCATGTTTGCCGACACCCTGTTCGGCCATTCCAGGGGTGCCTATACCGGCGCCAACGAGTCGCGAAAGGGCCTGGCCCAGCAGGCTCAGGATGGTACCCTCTTCCTCGATGAGATCGGCGACCTCTCTTCCGCGAGCCAGATCAAGCTTCTTAGACTACTCGAAACCCACGAGTATTATGCCCTGGGTTCCGACCTGGTTCGATCGACCAGCGCTCGCTTTGTACTTGCCACCCAGCAGAACCTGAAAAAGCAGATTGAGGCGGGGCAGTTCCGGAAAGATCTCTACTACCGGCTCCAGACACACGAAATCAGGATCCCGCCTCTGCGTGAACGAAAGGACGATCTTCCCCTTCTTTTAGACCACTTTCTGGACGAGGCTTCCCGCAAGCTTTCCAGGAAGAAACTGGCCGTGCCCGCCGAGCTGCTGACCCTGCTCGAAACCTACGACTTTCCCGGTAACGTAAGAGAGCTACGCTCCATGATTTTCAACGCCGTGAGCAGGCAGAAGGAAAAAATGCTGTCGCTTAAATCTTTTCGGGAGGCCATGGGCCGTGACAATATAGAATTGCCCCTTCGCTCTGCAGGGGACAAGCTTGAATTCCCGGAGAAGCTGCCCACCTTAAGAGAGGTAACCGAAAAGCTGATAGAAGAAGCGCTGGTCCGGGCCAGGGGGAACCAGGCCATTGCGGCCGGGCTTCTGGGCTTAAGTCCCCAGGCGCTAAGCAAGCGGCTCAGTCGAAAGCGGGGAGAGCCAAAATGAGCTGGCTTAGACTGGGTAATCTGGCGGTCAGTTCCTTAACCACATCGATTCTATTAGGGGTTATCTGCGGGTACCTGCTTGCAGTAAAGAAAAAATCCCCTGACGCCTGGTTTCTTACCGGTTACATTGCCTCGTTGTTCATCCTTCTGTTATCCTACACGGTTCGTTATTCGGTATTTTCCACAGCCGGTATGGCTACGGGCCAGGTTTCCAACCTGATCGTGTTCGGCGTGATCTGCCTGGTGCAGTTTGCCTACCATTATGGCGGGAACTTTCACCGCAGGGAATCCCGGATTGTGCTCCTTATTTTCTTGAGCCTGGCAATCGTTGCCTGGGGCTCTCTCTTTTTCAAGGACAATTTTTCGGCGGTGTACGATTTCCAGGCCCAGTACTTCACTTTCGAATATGGCCCCAGAATAAGTATTGTCACACTGGGGGGATATCTCTGGGCCTTTGTCGTGCTCCTGCGCAAGACGCTGTTGTTTTCCCGGCAGGCGGTTCCGGAAGAGGACCAGCGGCTCCGGAGCAAGAGGGCGATTCGTCTTTTCCTGCGACCGAATGGGCGGAAAGCCCGATCTGCAAGAAGCTTCTCTTTGCTTACCCTGGCTACGAGTTTTGTCGCCCTGCTCTACCTTCTCTTTCAATCGGGTGTCCTCTCCCGGAATACCTACACCCTCATCTTCAACACCAGTTCGCTGATAATCTGTTTCATTATATTTATCGTCTACCTCAACAACGCGCCCCAGGCAACAAGTTTTCTTATCAAGCTGGTCGGTATTCCCTTAGCTGCGATCATGGTAACCTTTGGTTTTATAACCAGTGCGCTTCTGCCTGTGGTTGATGACACCCTGGCCGACCACTACCGGAGAAAGGTAGAACTGGTCCGGGCTGCACTTGAAAGCAGGTATTTTGGCAGACTTCCTGCGGATGTTGCCTATGTTCTGCCTGCTGTTGAAGAATCGGGAATCCTGCAGTACATCAATTCATCCATGCTTTCCGAACGCCTCCTCGAGAAGCTTTCGCTGGAAGGGGAAGAGAGGATGGCCCGGGTTCCGGATCGGCTCGAGCCGGTTTTCTTCTATTTAGACCTTAAGGATCGCACCGGCTTTTTCCTTCAATACCTGTTCATGCACAATGGGGTTCCTTACCGGGTAGGCTTCAGTTATGCTGCCCTGCGCCTGGCGGTGCACCGGTTCTGGGTGAAGTTCGTTCCCGTTGTATTCGGGGTTACCATTTTCGTGCTGCTCGTCTTTCCACTGGTTTTCAAAAGGGGCATGCTGGAGCCGCTCAGCCGTTTGCTCGAGGCTGTGCGCCAGGTAGAGGGCGGTAACTATAAGCTGGCTCTACCCGTTACTTCGGAGGATGAGGTGGGCCAGCTCGCCCGCGGGTACAACCGTATGGTACAGTCGCTGCGAAACGCCGAGGGGAATTTCAAAGCCCTGGCAGAGAATGCCAATGATGCGATTCTCATCCTGTTGAAGGATGGGAGAGTGGCTTATGCCAACAGCAGGGCGCTGGAAATATCAGGCTTCGATGGTGTCACACTGCGAAGGAAGAACTTTCGGGAGATGATTCACCCCGATCAGCTGTCCAGGGTAGAGCGGCGCTTTGCCGCCAGATTGGTGGAAGGGGTGGTTCCGCGCTGCTACGAAACCCGGATTGTGGATAAGAATGGCCATATTATTCCTGTGGAGATAACGGGAGCGAGAACATTCTGGCACGACGGCCCTGCTAATGTTGTTATTCTCCGGGATATATCAGAGAGAAAGCAGGCCGAGGAACTTCTTCATGCTCAAGCGCAGCAGCTGCTGAGGGCGGAAAAGCTGGCCTCTATCGGGGCGCTGGTTGCAGGTGTGGCCCACGAGGTTAATAATCCGAACCAGGTCATTTCCATGAATGCCCACTTCCTCTCCGAGGGACTGCCACCATTGTTTACAGTGGCCGAATCTGATGAAGAGCTGGACGACAGCCTTAAAATTGCCGGTCTGGGCTATGTTGAGTTTCGACAGGCGGCGGAATCGGCTCTTCTTGAGATCAGTTCGAGTACAACGCGAATCGACCACATTGTGGGCGAGTTAAAGAGCTTTGTCCGCGGAGGAGTCAAGGGTGAGCAGGAACTGATAGACGTAAACCAGGTCGTGCGTACGGTCGTGGATTTGTGCCGCCATTTCATTTGCCGGGCAACCGATCATTTCGTGCTCAAGCTCGGTGAGACAATTCCAAAGGTGGGGGCAGATCGAATCCGGCTGGAGCAGGTGGTGCTCAACCTGGTGCAGAACGCCTGCCAGTCGCTGACTGATAAAAGCAAGAGTGTTACCGTGACGACAGATTACGATGAAACAGCCCGAAAGGTCTGCATTGAAGTAACCGATCAGGGCAGGGGCATCCCGGAGCAGGACCTGGCCCGGGTCACTGATCCCTTTTTCACTACCCGGAGGGAGGCAGGGGGCACCGGCCTGGGACTTTCTATATCCAACCGTATTGTCAGGGACCTTGGCGGAACTCTTACCTTCCGGTCGCAGGCGGCAAAGGGTACCACCGTACTCGTAAACCTGCCGATGGGAAACCGGGAACCTGTTTGACTTGCAGCAGGTAATATTTTGATCCGGCCCGCAGCAACCCCTGTCAACCTTTGTTTATAAGATCAACCTGTACCGGGGGCTTGTACCTCCTTTTACAATAAAGAATTATAGATGATCAGTTCATGGTCCGTGGACTGAGGTTGATGGGCTACGTCCGGTTTAAATGGATCATAACCCCATATATAACAAGGAAATAACCAGGTACCCGCCTTTGGCACAATCCTTGCTGTTACATTTAATGAAATGAAACTTTCAAGGAGGAAAAGCATGAAGAAGGTATTGTATTTCGTTTTACTGGCCGCAGCCGCAGCTGCGACCTGGGCAGCGGGCTCGATGGAGGAAAGCTCAGTCGGTCGAAGCGACTACCTGGCCCGGCGGGGGTATATAGCCCCGGCTGAGGAGATCTACCCGAGCTCTTTTATCGGCAAGGTCGATTACGCCTATCCCCAGCCGGATGACATGTTCGGGGTAACGGCCTTGTGAATGGTAGACTGAATTACCATCCCCTGGGAAAGTAGAAATACCAGGGGGATGGAAGGTAAGATTACTAGGGGGACGGAAAGCAGAATTACCATAGGCATGGAAAGCGAAAGTACTTGTCT
>JAUVWI010000051.1 GCA_030604195.1 Spirochaetales bacterium | reverse complement strand
AGCAAAAAAAAGGTTCCTGATGCATGAATATTCGCTCCAGACATAGTTGCGGGACAGCCTGTTGTTACATCCGTTTTAGTTCCCTGCTATATAAAGAGTCTGATGAGCTAAGTCAATAGGCTATTAATTTATTTGATATTTGGAAAAGCTAAACTTATTGACCATGCAGAGTCATTATCCTCTTTTAGAATTACATATTGCGTTGTTGCAACAATTTCAATGGCTCTGCTGGGTGGAATAATTGAAGAAATTCTCTTTAGAGGATACATGTTCAGGATTCTTGAAGAAAAATGGAACCCTGCAATCGCAATTCTTGGTCCCGCAATACTATTTGCTTCGGTTCATCTATTGATGATAAACAGTTTTGGTTTAGTGAATATTTCTCTTGTAATAATTTTCGGAACATTAATCGGTGTTATGTTTGGTTTAATTGCATATGTTACAAGAAATATCTGGTATTCGGTGGTTGTGCATGGTATCTGGAATCTCTTTCTGGCAGGAAGAATTATTAAGATATCTGCTTTTGAAAATCATCAGTTTCTTGCCATTTATCCCCTTCAATTAACAAGCGATAACATATTGTTGACAGGAGGAAGTTTTGGAGTTGAGTCAGCAGCGCCTGCCATTGCAGTTTATCTTACTACAATTCTCGTGTTGCTGCTGTACACGGTAAAGGAGCTGCCGGGCCTGAATTATCTGTCCAGACTGCAGAAGCAGGAGCCCCTTCGGAGTATGCAAAAAAGGAAAAAGAAATGATATGGATGAATACACATTCATCAAAACATACAAGTCCCTGGTTGTTCTTTGTGCTGACTTTTAGCTGGACATGGGTTTTCTGGATACCGGCTGCGCTATTAGGAATGAGTGCAGATAAGGTTCCGGTGCAGGTATTAATAGCTCTCGGTGGGATTGGCCCGCTTGTAGCCGCTATTTTCCTGACCTGTATTACCCAGAACCGGCAAGGCAGGCGTGACTACTGGCGGCGGGTAATAGACTTCAAGCGGATTGGCAAATACTGGTACGCCGTGATTCTGCTTGCCGTTCCCATTTTGACCGGACTTGCTGTACTGACAGATATTTTTTTGGGTGGGAGCGGCGCACAAATGGAAGCTGCCGAACGCTTCCTAAGAAAGCCGTCAGCGATCCTGCCTTTTGCAATCTTCATACTGTTCTTCGGCCCGGTTCCGGAAGAGCTCGGCTGGCGTGGATATGCGCTCGATCGCCTGCAGGTGAAATGGAATGCACTCACATCTAGCCTGGTTCTGGGCTTGCTCTGGGCAATGTGGCATCTACCGCTCTTCTACATAACGGGTACTTTCCAGAATAACCTGGGCTTTCACTCGTTGTTTTTCTGGATGTATATGATAGTGCTAATTCCCCATGCTATCCTGTACACCTGGATCTATAATAATAACCGGCGCAGCACACTATCCGCCGTGCTCTTCCATTTCACAGTCAACTTCGTTGGACAGCTTTTCGAATTAAGCGAACGAGCAGAAATCTGTCTATTTCTATTTTGGTTAATCGCAGCTGCAGCAGTTACCAAAAAGATGGTTGAACAGGCATAATAAATATGAAGCAAAATAATTTAATATTTATTTAAGGAGAAAAAGGTGAAAAAAATTACAATGATCGTAATTCTATCTGTAATTGCCATCCCGGTAATTGTTCTTTTTATTGGAAAAATTAATTTATCTATCCAATTTAAAAAGGAAGTAGCGGAGCTGTTCTCTCAATCAGGAAATATTTCGGATAAGACATTCAGTTGTGAACAAATATCCGGCTTACCCAAACCAGTTCAACGCTATTTCAAACATGTCCTTAAAGAAGGACAACCCTGCATCAGTTATGTAAGATTGACGCATGATGGTCAATTCAAACCGGATCAGAAGAAGGATTGGGTAGATATAGAAGGAGAACAATACTTCACTACTGAAAAACCCGGTTTTATTTGGAAAGGCAAGACATCATTGTTCACAGCTCGTGATATGTATATATCTGGTAAAGGAAGAATTATCGTTTCTCTTTTATCTCTTTTTAAGGTTGTAAATGGCGAGGGAACAAAATATGACCAGGGAGAATTATTACGATGGCTTGGAGAAAGTGTATGGTTCCCGACAAATCTTCTACCGGATGAGTATCTAAGATGGACTCCTATCGATTCTGAATCAGCCGGATTAACTTTCAATTACAATGGAACATCCCTTTTTTACAAAGTAAATTTTAATGAAAAAGGGGAGATTACGCAATTAGAGACAGAACGATATATGGGAGAGGATAGTTTAGAGACCTGGGTTGGAAAACTCAGGAACTACAAAGAGATAAATGGTATTATTATTCCAACAAAAATCGAAGCAATCTGGAGGTTAAAATCAGGAGATTTCAGTTATGCTAAGTTTAATGTAAAGAAAATTGAGTATGATAAAGCTTATAAATTTTAGTAGAAACATGAAAAAAATGAAAACAAACATGAAAAAAATTGTACCATTTATCGGATTGACCTTTTTCTTTTGCTGGCTTATGGTCGCGCTGTTCTTTGCTTTTGGCGGCAAGCGGGACACCCCTGCTTCATTTGGGATGACAACTATCTATATGTTTATGCCAATGGCTGTTGCCATCATTATCCAGAAATTAATCTATAAAGAACCCTTAAAAAAGCCATTGGGAATCTTCTTCTTGCCCCGATTTTCAGTTACGTGCGACTCAAAGCAAAATCTGTCATCGCTGCCGCCATTATTCACGGTTCGTTAAATGCTACTGCAGGGCTTGCGGTTATGGTGGTCAAAGGCGGTAATGATTTGCTTATTGGTGTTACCGGATTGGCTGGTTTCATTGTTCTTCTAATTGCAAACATCGGCTTGTTTGTCTACGATAATTTTTTAGCCAAAAAACCAATAATAATGGAGGTTGGCGAATGAACATACACAATTTTCTGGACAACTTTACACTAAGTCTATCAGCTTTGCTTTTACCTAAATCCAAGTTCTTTCGACAAAGTATCGAAAGCCCGACTTTCTCCGAGCATCTGCAGGGCATCAGTTTGTCATTGCCGGAAATTAAGCAGGAAGGACAATATGAGGTTAAGGCTGAGACACTGATCGGAGTTTTAAACCCGGCTTTTAGAATTGCTCAATGGAAGGGGAAAGAATATCCAACCATAATTTATCATCACGGCAGCGGAGAAAATCCTTATGACACAAGTTTTAACAGCATATTTCCAGTAAAGAAAATAGGCATCCCTGCCAATCTAATTGTAATTCGGGCGCCATTTAATCGCTCCGCAAAAGAGTATATGACCTCCATTAAAAAGCTTTCAAACTTTGTGGCTATGCTGTCGGTCTCGATGAAATTGATTGAGCAGCTTATTTCTTTCTGTCGGGATAAAGGAACTTCCTGCGTTGTTGTTTCAGGCATAAGTCTGGGTGGCTGGGTGGCCAACCTGCATCACACTTTTTTCAATAGCGCGGATAATTACAAGCCGTTAATGGCAGGAGCAGGATTTGCAGAAGTCTTTCTAAATTCGGTTTACAAAAAATTAACTGCTCCCCTGGCTGAGGAAAATCCGGATCAGCTGCGAATGATTTTGAATTTTGATGATAATTTTGCAAAGGTGGATAACAGTAATGTATTTCCACTGTTGGGACGATATGACCAAATTATCAAGTTTGAAAGGCAAAAACAGTGTTACAATGAACACTCACTAACCGTGTTGGAAAAGGGGCATATAACCGGGGCGTTGGCTTATAAACAATTACGGGAACATATTCTTGAAAACATTGTTGTGTGCAATTGAACTTGACAATAATATATATCATGGTATATATTATATTTATAGAGAAGCCAAGTTTTAATTCTCGATTCATTTTTCACAGGAGGAGGTGTAATATATGCAAACGGCAAAATTATTTATGAACGGAAGAAGCCAGGCTGTACGACTGCCGAAAGAATATCAATTTTATGGAAATGATGTACTTATTAAGAAAGTTGGAGAGGCAGTAATTCTTTTTCCTCATGATAAAGATTGGGAAATATTCTTGAATGGTCTTAATACTTTTACATCAGATTTTCTCGAAGATGGACGAGACCAGGGAAATGAACAAAAAAGAGATGAGTTGTAATGTATTTATTAGATACTAACATTTGTATTTATTGTATAATAAACAAACCGGAGTCAGTTTTAAAACAATTAAATCTTAAACGAAAATATGATATTTATATTTCTTCAATTACTGTAGCAGAATTAGAATTTGGAGTTGAAAAGAGCAAATATCCAGAGCGAAATAGAATTGCATTAATTGAATTTCTTTCGATTTTCAAATCGTTACCATTTGATGATGAAGATGCACAAGAATATGGCAAAATAAAAGCTAAACTATCGAGGGATGGAAATATTATAGGATCTTTAGATATTCTTATTGGATCACAGGCAAAATCAAAAAATCTACTTTTGGTAACAAATAATGTTAAAGAATTTGAACGAATTGATGAATTGAAAATTGAAAATTGGGTTGACTAGCCGCAATCGCATAAACTTGGATTGACAGCCTATGATACCCGGAGAATCAAGGCCTGGAACAGCCAGCTCGGTCCTTCTGCCTCAGAGGAGGATTTCTTCTAACCGACAAGCGCTTCTTTCCCCAGGCCTAAGAACCGGTTCTAATAAACGGCTACCTCATCGATCTCAGGCCTTCTTACCAGGTCGATGTCGTCAAATATCAATAGGCCCCGCTTACTAAAGCGCTTCGATCCTTATAATAGAAGGAATGGTTCGTATATTCTTGATTACCCGTCCGAAATCCTCTCTATTATCGATCTCCACCATAAAGAAACCTTCCAGGGTTTCGGGGTCATTCTCCTCAAGCTTGCCCTCAATCAAATGTCCGTTGAACTTGCGGATAGCGCCCTCGATCTCTGAAAAGAGGTTGGTGCTTAAATGGGCGGTCAGTTGAAAGCGGCGGGTGGCTTTGGGCGAAACGGTTTCCCATTCAACCTCTATAGTGCGCTCCGCGAACTCTTTAATATCCCTCAAGTTATGACAGTCCGCTTTATGTACGATTATTCCCCTGCCCCGTGATATATAACCGATTATGGAGTCGCCGGTTGATGGTTGGCAGCACCTGGCAATTCTGATCATCATATTGCGTTCATCACCAATGCGGATGCCAATTTTAGAATCATCCCGCACCTGCTTTCCCGCGGCTTCTTTCTTTTTTTTGGGTAGAGGAAGCCTATCCTCCGCCTTTTTTTTGGCAACAATATTGCGTTCAATAAAAAGGCTGGGATCATGCTGATTGAGCCAATGCCTTATTTTGGAACCTGCACGGGAGGTGCGCACAAAGCGCAGCCAGTTCAGGTGGGGCCTTGCCGTATTTGAGGTAACTATATCCACTACCTGGGTATTCTTCAGCTTCTGCCGTAAGGGAATAATAACACCATCAGCCTTGGCCGCCAAACAGTGATTGCCCACCTCCGTGTGAATACGGTAGGCAAAATCAATTGGGGTTGACCCCTGAGGAAGCTCAAATATGTCACCCTTCGGGGTGAAGACATATATTGCGTCCTTAAGCAGCTCCCGCTTGATCTCGTCCAGGAACTCTGTGGTTGCTCCCTTCTGCCGGTCCCAGCTTCTGACCATATTCATAATGCCCAATTCCTCGGCATTGGGCAGTTCGCCGGTGTAGCCCTGTTTATAAATCCAGTGAGAGGCTATACCATATTCCGCCATCTGGTGCATCTTATATGTCCTGATCTGAATTTCGATTATATTTCCGGCATCACCCATAACAGTTGTGTGCAGACTTTGATAGCGGTTGGACTTGGGCATGGCAATGTAGTCTTTAAACCTTCTCTCAATAGGTTTCCGCAGTTTATGTACCAGCCCCAGGATTTCATAGCAAGCGCTGGGGTTCTTGCAGAGAATACGCATTCCAAAAAGATCATATATTTCATCAAGAGACTTGCCCCGCTTTTTCATTTTGCGGTAGATAGAAAAAACATGTTTGGCCCTGGTTTCGATTCTAATTTCTATATTTGCCTTACTCGCTTCTTTGATCAAATCCTCATCCAGACTGGAGCCGGCTTTGAGGCGGTCTTCAATCTTCCGGGTAATAAAGTCATTGATCTGGATATAGGTCTCAGGTTTCAGATATTTCAGCGACAGGTCTTCAAGCTCCTCTTTGATTCTTGACATGCCCAGCCTGGCCGCTAAAGGTGCATAAATATCAAGACATTCCGAGGCAATTCTCTTGCGTTTTACTTCATCCAGATATTCCAGGGTGCGCATATTGTGCACCTTATCTGCCAGCTTGATCATGATAACCCGGATGTCTCTTACCATGGCTAAGAGCATCTTACGGATGGACTCCGCCTGCTGTACGGATTTGCTCATTCCCCTGATCAGGGATATCTTGGTAACACCCCGCACCAGGCCCTCAACCTCACGGCCGAACTCCCTTCGCAGTTCATCCTTGTTTATCTCCGTGTCCTCCAGAATATCATGGAGCAGGCCCGCTATCACGCTCTGGTAGTCCATGCGGCTTTCCACCAGTATCTCGGCTACACCCAGCGGATGCATAATATAGGGTTCACCGCTCGCTCTTTTCTGTTTATGATGGAGAGCCGCGGCATAGCGTGCCGCTGACATTATCTTCTGCAGCTCTTCCTCCGGGTAAACGTTCAGCAAAGCGGAGAAGTTGTCAATCAGGGCTCTTACCTTAGGCACAGCGCCGCCACCTTGCCGATACTACCCTGTCCCTTCCCCCCAGGTCTTTAAAAACCTTAATTTCGCTGTAACCGCTTGCCCGCAAATGCGCCTTCAGCCGCTCCATCTGGCCGGCAGCGCCTTCCAGGAAAATAGCGCCCCCTGCTTTCAGCCTGAAAGCAGAATCAATTATCAGCCTCTCAGCCAGCGCCGTACCGGCAATTCCCCCTCTGAGGGCCAGCTCCGGTTCAGGCCAACCAATTTTGCTCAAGTTATCCACCTCACTTTCCAGCAAATAGGGGGGGTTGGCGGAAATCAGATCAAAGCTTCCGGGCACCTGCTGCAGCAGATCGGAACGGTAGCAGGGCAACTGGTATCCCAATAAAGCCTTAGAATTTATGGCAAAGACTTCTCCGGCTTCCCGGGAGATATCAGAGGCGGAGATATCCAGATCGGGATTTCTCGACTTTACGGAAATTGCCACACAGCCGGAGCCGGTGCAGGTGTCGTGGATATTTAACGGCCCCGGATTCTTTTCTATAAACCCCAACAATGCCTCAACCAGGGTTTCGGTATCGGGACGGGGAACCAGGACCCGCCCATCAACATAAAACTCCAAACCGAAAAACTCTTTTTTATTGCGGATATAAGATACGGGTATGCCTGAGCAGCGGAGCTTCAGCATATCCCGGTACTGCTGATAGCTATCCCCGTCAATCACTTCCGGCAAAGAAGCAAAAAGTTTTTCTTTGGAAATATCCAGGGCTTCACCCAGCAACACCACCGCATCCAGGACCGGGGTATCCACCTCGGCATAGAAGAGCAGGTTATGTCCCTCTCTCAAGGCATTTTGAATGGTCATGACGTCTGCGTTTTAATAAGTTCCTCTTTGGCATTCAATTTTAAAGGCTCTATAACCTCGGTTAAAGAACCAAGCAAAATATTATCGAGATGATAAATGGTAAGATTGATCCGGTGATCAGTAACCCGGTTCTGCGGAAAATTATAGGTTCTGATCCTCTCTGATCGATCTCCTGAACCGACCTGGCTCTTCCGCTCCCTCGCCCTGTCCGCCTGTTTTTTCTGCTCTTCCAATTCAAAGAGTCGCGCGCGCAGTACTCTCAGTGCTTTAGCCCGGTTTTTATGCTGGGACTTCTCATCCTGGCAGGTAACGACCAGCCCGGTCTCCAGGTGGGTTATCCTCACCGCCGAATCAGTGGTATTCACGCTCTGTCCACCGGGACCAGAGGAGCGGTAGACATCCACCTTTATATCCTCTGCCTTAATCTCGATATCGGTGGTTTCAGCTTCCGGCAGCACTGCCACTGTAACCGCGGATGTATGTATCCGGCCGCTGGACTCGGTTACCGGGACCCGCTGCACCCGGTGCACACCGCTCTCGTAGCGCATGCTCTCATAAACACTCTTACCCTGCACTGAGAAGATAACTTCCTTAAAGCCGCCAATTTGGATTTGATTGGCGGAAAGCAATTCGATCTTCCAGTTCTTTGATTCCGCATATTTAGAGTACATGCGGTAGAGATCAGCGGCAAAGAGAGCCGCTTCATCACCCCCGGTACCCGCCCTGATCTCCATGATGATATTCTTCAGATCCAGCGGATCCCTGGGTATTAACAGGCCTTTTATTGTGGTATTCAGTTCCTCTTCCGCGCTTTCCAGGGTTTTAAGCTCTTCCCGGGCCATATCCTTTAGCTCCTGGTCATCGCTCTGCTCGACCAGCTGCCTGGCGTCCTCAATTTCCGCTTTAACTTTCTTAAGGCGATCATATTCTGTCATGATCTCGACTAAAACCGAATTTTCCTGCATTAATTCCTTATAGCGTTTCTGATCCCTGGTGATCTCCGGATCGGCCAGCTCTTTCTGGATTTCTTCAAAACGCCTGGCCCTGGCCTCCAGTTTACTTAACATCTCTTCCCCTTTAAGCTCTTCTGCCCCTGATAAACAAAAAACCAAAGGCACTGCCGCAAATCCCGCCTATAATATGGGCAAATTGGGATATATTGTCATTAGTAAAAACATCGGTAAGCTCTTTGGTCAGAAAGAGCACTACAATCAGGATAAAAGTTATCGGAATCTCACCCGTCCGGAAATTGGTGAAAGAACTCAAAAGAATGAGCATAAAAACAATTCCGCTCGCGCCCATCAGCGCGGTGGGAAAAAGAAGAACATTTAATATCCCGGTAGTCAAAGCCGTTATCAGCATCATCAGCAGCAGGGGAGCTGAACGGTATTTCTCTTCCAGAATAGGACCGATCAGCAGGATAAAGGCAAAATTTCCCAACAGGTGTGCCCAGTTCTGATGGCCGAGAACATGGGTCAGCAGCCTGATAAAGCTTAAAGCTGAACCATCGAAGTCGGGATAGACTATAAAAAAGCGCGGGGTCAGGCCCAGGCCTAAAGCCCCGTCAAGAAGCAAAATAACAGTTGATGCTATGGTAAAAGTTAAAATAACCGGTGAATTGTAGCGAATACGCATCTATTACTCTCCTATATTTTTTATTGATTGACCAGGGCCA
Source organism: Spirochaetales bacterium (assembly GCA_030604195.1). Lineage (GTDB taxonomy): Bacteria > Spirochaetota > Spirochaetia > SZUA-6 > DRHE01 > DRHE01. The sequence goes on along the minus strand of JAUVWI010000051.1, from coordinate 17,024 downwards.
GAACCTCTTCAGTCCGCTGCTCCCGGACCTCTTTGCTCCTGGCTTCAAGCCTTAGACGGAGCAGGGGTTCGGTATTACTCGGCCGGATATTGAACCAGAAATCATCATACTCTACGCTCACGCCGTCAAGCCTGCTGATTCTGCCGCCGGCAAAATTTTCTTCAATTCGCTGCATGGCCCCCTCTTTATCTTCTATTTCGATATTGATCTCGCCGGACTGGAAATATCTTTCGGCCAGTGGTTTTACCAGCTCGGAAAGTTTCTTGTTCCGGCGATCAAGAAGCTTAAGCAGCACAACCAGGGCATAAGCCGCGGATTCAGTGTAATAGGTATCACTTACCTTGAAGTAAACATGGCCTGAGGTTTCGGTGCCGAAAAGAGCCCCGCTTTCCACCATTTTGTCGTATAGATAGGTGTAGCCCACTTTTGAGAGCAGCGCTTCTCCCTTCAGTTCAGTTATCCGCTCCGGCAGAACCCGGGAAGAAATCAAGTCATAAACTATGGCCGATCCCGGCGCATTTCCCAGGAGCTCTTCAGCAATCAAACAAGAGAGAAAATAATTCTCGATGGCTCTTCCCTTTTCATCCACACAGATAATGCGATCCCCGTCGCCGTCAAGCACAATACCCAGGTCAGCTCCGAATTCCAGAACCTTTTCACTCAGCTGCACCCTGCTTTCAAGCTTAAGGGGGTTCGGGTCATGGTTGGGAAAGTTGCCGTCCGCCTCTTCATTAATTACAACCCCTTCCACATTCAAGCGCTCCAGCAGCTTGCGGAATATTCTTCCCGATGAGCCATTGGCCGGATCAACCACAACTTTGAGCTTGCTATCCAACCCCGGGGCCAATGCAGCTATGAAATCCAGATACTCCTCAAGCCAATCCTGCTCTATTACAGTTTCGATTCCCTTTGGCGGGGGTTCTTCCATAGCCATTACCATTGCTTCTATTTTATCCAGACCCCTGGCATAGCTTACCGACCCGCCGCTTGGGTCATAAAGCTTAAAACCATGGTATGGCGGGGGATTGTGTGAGGCGGTAACCATTAAGGCGCCGTCAAAGCCCTTCATTATCTGTGAATAATGGAGATATGGAGTGGATACCAGGCCCAGGCCGGTTACCTTTTTACCTTCAGCCAGTAATCCGCCAATTGCCGCTTCATACAATTCTCGGGAAAAAAGCCTGGCATCATGGCCCACCAGGTAACTTTCTTTTCCTAAGAATTGGGCAAATGCCCGCCCCACCTTATAGGCCAGCTCTTTATTGATTCCCTCTCCATAAATACCGCGGATATCGTAGGTCTTGAAAACACCCATGTTATTTCCTTTCTATAATAAGGTTATCCAGTTCGTCAGTGTCATCCGGCTTTATCGGAAAATTACTTTCAAGCAGCTCACCGCAGCGTTTGACTGCATTACACAAAGCCGGTCCCTGCCGTTTCTCTTTTATTCCCAGGGTTACAATACCAACAATTTCCTCCCAGGTGCCGGGATCGACCTTTTCATTGATCCCCTCATCGGCCAGAACCCAGACCTTGCGCTCAAAAACAGAGATAAAGATCAGTATTCCTGTTTTATCGCGGGTATTACCCAAACCTTTTCTGTAGAATGAGGTCAGGGCCGCTTCTTCAACCTCTTCATCTATCTCGGCAGCAGAAATAAAGAGCCTCTTCAGAAAAAGGGTACGTTTGATCAACTCATGGAATAGAGGAAAGGAGATAGCCAGGACTGCGGGAAAAATCCACATATCGTAGTGGGTGGGCGACAGCCACATTTTACGAATGCTTACCGCCAGGGTTATAATTATTGCCAGGGCTAAACTGAAAAGCAGCGCCCCGATTACATTAGCAAGGGGATAATGGTAGCTCGTACTCACCACCATGGGCACAATTTCACCCGAGGTAATCTTTTCCGCTTCCTGAACATTGCGTATTACCTCCTGCTGCTCATGTTCTGAGAGAAAATTACCTGCAAGATCTTTCATTCCTATTTACCTCATTATTGATCTGTAAGCGACTTTTCATTGCTCTTTTACCAGCCTCCCGAAGCGCCGCCGCCGCCGAAACCGCCACCACCGCCGCTGAATCCACCGCCTCCGAATCCACCGCCTCCGAAACCGCCCCCACCGTGATAACGGCTTCTTCCTCCCATGCCTATTCCCGGCAGGAAATAAAAACCGGGGAGGATCAAGCCGCCGATAAAACCAAGGGGTATCAAAAGGAAGAGCATCTGCAGCCCCAGGGACAGCACAAAAACTCCAATTACCGGGACCAGTACCGCTCCGGCCAGGCCACCGAAAATTCGCTTTTTAGAACCAATCAATGCCACTACAATGAATATAATAAAAAAAGGCATAAGGCTTCTACCGGAACGTACACTGCCTGCCTTAGAAGAAGGTTTTGCTTCAGCTTTATATTCCCCTTTAACAGCGGCAGTGACTGCCTCTATACCTTTCAGGAAACCCGCATCAAAACGCCCGGCGCTGAAATTGGGCAATATTTCATTATCGATGATCCTGCCGGCTAAAAGATCAGTCAAGTTCCCCTCCAGGCCGTAGCCGACCTCCAGTCTGACTGCGCGGTCGTTTTTGGAAACCAGCAGCAGAGCGCCATTATCATACCCCTTCTGCCCTATGCCCCACTCTTCGGCCACCTTGATTGAGTATTCCTCCAGTACTTCGCCCTCTAAAGAGGTAATAGTCAAAATAACGAGTTGAGTGGAATCAGAGCTTTCCAACTCCGCTATGCGCCTTTCCAGCTCAGCCTCTGTTCCCCGGGAAATCAGTCCAGCCAGATCATTTACCCTGCCTTGCAGCTTCGGCACCTCCAGGGCAGCCGCGGGGCAGATAGTAAAGATAAGCAGGAAAAGAACTAAGAGCAAACTCTTTAGCCTGAGGTTAATAAAAGATCTTTGTCCAGCCATGATCTCCGAATTCATCAAAACTCAACCTTCGGCACTTCCTGGGCTGATTCATCCGCCTTAAAGTATTCCTTTCTCTCCAGATGCAGCATCATGCTGTTGGTCAGGGAATTGGGAAATTTCCTGATGGAAAAATTAAAGTTCTCAACAGCTTGATTGTAACGCTGCCGTGCCACGCTTATCCGGTTTTCCGTTCCCTCCAACTGGTGCTGAAGATCCATGAAGTTCTGGTTTGCCTTTAAATCAGGATACTTCTCCACCACCACCATCAGGCGGGCGAGGCTTGAAGAAAGCGCGCCCTGGGCCGCCTGAAAATTGGCTACCGCTTCGGGATTGCTTAAGCTCTCCGCTGACAACTGGACCGATGTTGCCCTGGCCCTGGCTTCAATTACCGCTTCAAGGGTCTCCTTTTCATGAGCGGCATATCCCTTAACCACTGCCACCAGGTTAGGAATAAGATCAGCGCGGCGCTGCAGCTGAGATTCCAGATCTCCCCAGGATTTGAAGACCGCCTCTTCATTTCTCTGCATTGTATTGTAACCGCAGCCGCTAAAGAGCATCACTGTAATAATCAGAATAATTATTCTACTCTGCAATTTATGCCCAGCACAGATTACATCCGCAACCGAAGTTCTTAAAGCAAAAATCCAACTCAATATATTCGGGCGCTGGACTTGATTATTTTTTGCGCTGAACACACAAGATTTTAAAGGTGATAGCATATATTCCTCCATTTTCACTGCTATTTTACTCATCTAATGGGTGATTTGCAATAGATGTTTGATTCCGGCGCTGTACCGGTTAAACACATTACGGGAATCTCAACCATTTCTTTGGTAATGTTTCTGGGCAAGAACAATTATATACGCTATAAGTAAAAAAAGTTCAACCCGCAGGCGGATAAGAGCAGAGACGAATTAACGGCGGATATAGAGTCAGAAACAACCAGGCCCGCCTTTTTCATTCTACGCCTCCGAGTAAATCTAATACTATTTTATATAATACCTTGCTCCCAATCCGGCTCCTATATCAAAATCACTGGCCGGATATAATACCAGGCAGGGAGCGATCTCCAGAAAAATACCCAGCGGTACTTTGGCAAAGAGGTACTCCAGTCCGAAGGGAAAACGTATGCCGAGAACTATAGGATCGACAAACTTCACTTTGCCGCCGATTCCCGCGTAAAACGGCAGCTCTCCCTTTTTAACTGAAATCAAATCAGCAAAATGAAAGAGGTAATTAACATGAACATAAAAGGCGCTGTTATCCACAAATGACCAGGCAGCAGCCGCGTCAAAAGCCTGACCGCCGGCTGTCCACAATTTTCCACTTAAGCCTGTTGGTTCCCCAACTATAACTCCCAAACCCAATCCATTACCCTGGGCGGAAAGAGTCATGGAGGTTATTATGACAAAAAACAAGATCAAATATAATATCTTTTTCATACCGGCTCCTTATTTATCTGTAATCATATTTTACTCTAGTATAAAAGGATTATTCTTTCAAGCAAAACGATCAACCGGGGTGCGATTTTTCGTGTCACTTCCATTGATCTCAGCGCTGCCCGCCTAAATTAACTTTCGGATTCCAGACTCCAGAGAGCCTTGACAATAAATATCAGGAAAGTTAGTTTTTGCCCATGTCAGAAAAATTACCTTCGCCTGAGCAGCAGCAACAGGTTGTGCTTCCGGTCAGTAGTTATCTGAGCGGGTTAAAAAAAGCAGTGCCCATTATAATCGGTTACTGGACAGTGGCTATGGCTTTCGGGCTTTTGGCCAGAACCAGGGGTTTAAGCAATATGGAAAGCGGCTCCATGTCTCTCATTGTTTTTGCCGGGGCAAGCCAGTTTGCAGCTTTAAATTTACTGGACGGCGGTACCGCCTTTTTCGAGATAATAATTGCTACCTTTTTTTTAAACCTGAGACATCTGTTAATGAGCGCTTCCCTTTCACTGCGCTTTAAGCCCTTTACTCTGCCGGCAAAAATATTTCTGGCTTTCGGCATTACCGACGAAACCTTTGCCATTGCCTCCACAGACCTCAACTCTATAACACCTGCGGGTATGGCCGGGCTGGAAACAGGGGCTTACCTTTCCTGGTTCGGCGGAACCATGGCAGGCTACTACCTGGGCACGGCATTGCCGCCCTCTTTGCAGGCTGCCATGACCCTGGCTCTCTATGCCCTTTTTGCCACCCTGCTTCTACCACAGATAAAACACAGCTTAAAACTGGCCGCCCTTGGCCTGTCAGCGGCAGCCCTCAATTCATTATTAGTGGTTGCAGCCGGGTTACCCGCAGGCTGGAGCTTTGTGGTGGCCATGCTGGCCGTCTCACTTGCGGGAGCATTTACGGGCCTCGAAGCTAAGAAAGAGAATAAAAATGAGAGCTGATTTTTTTCTGCTGTTAGGCGGTATGTTTTTAGTTACCTACCTTCCCCGGTTACTACCCCTGCTGGCAATAAAGCCCGCCCGCCTGAATCCCTTTATAAAACGCTTTCTGTCTCTTGTCCCGATAACCGCGCTGGGTGCGCTTATCTTCCCCGGACTTATCTTAGACTCTGCGAATTTTCCGGTAGCCGGATTGACCGGCATCCTGATCTGCGCGCTCTATTCCTGGCGGCGCGGAGGTATTGTTGTGCCCGTATTGATCGCTGTGGCTGTCACTTTTCTGCTGAGGTTGATTGGTTTCTAAAAATTTCTCTGCTTGCAAATTTTATTTTGATTATGCTATGATAGCTCGAAATTTTGTTATTATAGCAACAAATTTTTAAGTCCATTGCAGTCGGAGACTGCTATGGGGCAATGATAAATCAATCAGGAAAATAATGATGAGGTATAAAATGTCTAATAGAAAATCCAGCCTGCTGGCAATTACTGCTCTTATACTGATCTTTCTTTCCCCTCAACTATGGGCTGAAGAAGATAAAACCTGGGGAATCACCCCCATTCCCGCTCTCTCCTACTCTTCGGGAACCGGTCTATTAGGCGGGCTGTTAATAAACTACTATCACTTCCCTGATCCCCAAGGGGAATCACAAAACCTCGATACCATCAATGGCATGATAATCTATACTCAGAAAAATCAATTTAAAGCTACGGCAAGCAGCGAATGGTTTTTTGGCGATGATGATTATAATTTATCAGCACTGGTGGGATTATATAAATTCCCGGGAACCTTTTACGGTGTCGGACCAGCTGCCAGCGAGGACAGCGGTGAAGAATATACACCAATAGGTTTCGATCTTTCCTGTGCCCTTAAAAAGGCGATATTACCCAATATCTATTTAGGCCCGGTATATGATTTCTCTTACGTAGAAATACAAGATATTGAGAGTGGGGGTCTTCTGGAAGCGGGAGATATAAACGGCGCCGGCGGCACCCGTGTTTCCGGTATCGGCGCTCAGCTTACCTGGGACAAACGCGACAGCAGATCCTTTTCCTCTGAGGGCCTGCTGATAGATCTTAAAACAACCATCTATAGAAGGGAAATCGGCAGTGAAGAGAACTTTTTCCAGGTAAGCTTTGATTACCGTCAATTCCTCCGTGTCTATAAGGAGCAGGTGCTGGCCTGGCAATATATTATGAAAATCAGCGGCGGAAGTGTTCCCTTCAGGAGCCTGCCGCCCCTCGGCGACAAAAGCATAATGCGCGGCTATGCTGACAGCAGGTATCTGGATAAGATTTTCAGCGGCTTTCAGGCTGAATACAGATTTCCGGTGATCTGGCGTTTCGGCGGCGCTCTATTCGGCAGTGTCGGCCAGGTGGCCCCGGATTTGCCCGGTTTTTCCCTGACTGACCTCAAGTTAAGCGGCGGCGGGGGCCTGCGTTTTGCCGTTAAACAGGAGCCCAAGACTAACATCCGCATAGACTATGCCTTCTCCGGGGAAGGGTCGCAACTCTATATTACTCTGGGGGAAGCCTTTTAAAGCTTAAGCTTTAGCTTAATCCTTAACTTAATCCTTGTGATGCTCGATCACATTGTCCGCTGATTCAAAGGGATCAATTTTATAATCGTCGCCTATTTGATACTTTGCTCTCTCTTCGGCGCTTAGTTCGCTGAAAAGCTTTTCGCCTTTATGCAACTTAATCCTGCCCTGATTATTGGTGATTCCCAGCAGCATGTGATGCGCATTACTCTTCTTCTCTATAATTGTTAAAGTCCTGGAGCTGATAATCAAATCATTAAAATCCTGTGAAAGCCGGCTGCCGCTGATCTCCTCCCTTAAATACCTGCCCGCTCTGGTTATTCTGGAAACGACAAAATGCAAATCGCTCTTCAGCCCCCGGCCTTTCAGGTCGCGGCGCTGGTAATATCTCTCTTTGATTGAATGTTCAATTCTATTTACTATTACACTCTCATCAATTCTATTTTCTTTATTACCTGCGAAGAACTCATTCTGATATATTTCCGCTATCTCAAAGGCCTCGAAGGCAAGATGATTGTGTTTTATCTCTGATCCCAGGGCTTTATCAATCCTGAAGCAGCCCTCATAATCTCCCTTTCCTGTTAAAAAAAGGGTATAGGTGATATTATCATCAAGCTTGCCGAGAATTTCTTCCATCGATGTAATCACTGTCATATCAAAACTATTATACACATTCTGACAACAATTGGCTATACAAAAAAGGCGCCCATCAAGGGCGCCTTCTCTATTTAAACAATAAACTTTCAGGATCCTTTCAGGATCTCCAGCCTTTTCCCCTGAAATCTTCATTCATTCTTCCAGGTTCGTTAAGACCGTGAGCCTCATCCAAACTGCGGTTTCGTCCCATACCGCCGCCCAATCTACCCTGACCCCGGCCGGCAGGAACCGGCTCATTACTTCCATTTGATCTGTAGTACCTGGGCCCGTAAGCTAAAGCTTCGCCTGTTTCATCATTCAGGCCATCACCATCCTTATTCAGATGATCCCTGCCCCAGCCGCGATACCATTCCCCCTCAGAAGGATAGTCCTCTGCTGAAAGCTCACTGCGCAACTGACCGCCTGTTCCTTTTCCGGGGAAAGACTCATTCTCACTCTGGCCCTTAGCCATAACCAATCCAGCTGCCAAAAGCAGCATAATCGCTGATACTGTAATAACTCGTTTCATAATAAAACCTCCTGTTTAATTTATCTAAATAGAAGGTAAACCCGTGTTGTGTTATTGCTGTATATGTTTTATGAAGAATGGGTGAAGCCTTGAATTTTTTATTTCAGACGGGTTCTTTAATAACCGGGGCCCGGTTTCAGAGGAAAACCCTCTAGATCCCTTCGGCAACCAGGTCACCCACTTCAGAGGTGGTGTAACCCATCCTGCCCGCAGCCATACTCTTCATTTTGCCAATGGCGGCCACAGCGGCTTTTTCCACATTAGCCGCCGCTTCCTGTTCACCCAACTGGGCAAGCATCATTTGAGCGGCAAGTATGGCGGCAATTGGGTTGATTACATTCTTTCCCGTGTATTTGGGAGCGGAACCGCCTATGGGCTCAAACATGGACACGCCATGGGGATTAATATTCCCGCCCGCGGCAATACCCATACCGCCCTGCACCATTGCCCCCAGGTCAGTAATAATGTCGCCGAACATATTTGTAGTTACAATGACATCAAACCATTCCGGGTTCTTGACCATCCACATGGTAATGGCATCGACATGGGCATAATCGCTTTTTACATCAGGATATTCCGCGGCAACCTCGTTAAAGGTCCGCAGCCACAGGTCATGGGCGTAGGTAAGCACATTGATCTTAGCGCAGAGAGTGAGCTTTTTCTCCCGGTTCCTTTTCCGGGTAAACTCAAAGGCATAACGTATGCAGCGCTCTACGCCCTTGCGGGTATTGATCATCTGTTGCACTGCAACCTCGTCAGGGGTGCCCTTTTTGAAGAAGCCGCCGACCCCGCAGTAAAGTCCTTCCGTATTCTCCCGCACCACAACAAAGTCAATATCCTCCGGTTTTTTATTGGCCAATGGCGTTTCTACATTGGGGTATAGTTTTATGGGCCGCAGATTAATATACTGCTCAAGGCTGAAGCGCAATTTTAACAGAATTCCTGTTTCCAGAATACCCGGCTTTACATCTGGATGGCCGATAGCGCCCAGATAGATCGCCTGGAAGCCCCTGAGTTCTTCAATAGCTCCCTCCGGCAGGGTTTCCCCGGTTTTGAGATAGCGCTCACCCCCAAAATCGAATTCCTTAAAATCAAATTTTATCGAAAACTTAGCTGCCGCCTTTTTTAGAACTTTAAGGCCTTCATTTACAACCTCAGGACCGGTCCCATCCCCGGGCATAACCGCGATCTTATACATTTTCTCTCCTAATTATACTATTTTTTTCAAAGTCTGAGCTTACCTGCTACCAGCGGCAGTGTCAATACTGGTATGTGTGTCATTTTAACCCATCGCTAAGGCTTTTTTGATCCACTGTGACAATATGACCCAATAGGGTCGGATTTACTCATCTTTATTCATCCTACCGATTTCACACACTGCCTTATAACTACTTATAACTTATATAGTTATGTAATTTTACCTGGTTTGGCACGGATTATGCGTATAGATAAATGAAGACTTTAAAAATTATGTGCCTTAGGAGGTTTTATTATGAGAAACTTAATTCACTACACCAAACCAGCTGACCTGTTTGACTGGAACAGCATGCTCGACAACTTTTTCACTGAGCAGCCCCTCTGGAACACTTCTTCGCCGGCCGTTGACATCCGGGAAGAGGATAAGGATTACCGGATGGAGGTGGAGATTCCCGGATTGAGCGAGAAAGATATCGAAGTAAAGGTCGAAGAGAACCTGCTTACCCTCTCAACCAGGAAAGAGGAAAAGAAAGAGGAGAAGGGCAACGGCTACCTGCTCCGCGAGAGAAAGAATCGTGAATTCCGCCGCTCCTTTGTTCTGCCCGAAGATGTGGAAAGAGAAGGCATTACCGCCGCCTTCAAGAATGGCCTGTTGAATATTACCCTGCCCAAAAAAGAAAAGGCCAGGCCAAAGATGATCGAAGTAAAGGTGAGCAAAGCGAATAAATAGTCCACTAAATAGTTCACCTTGTCAAACAGAACAGTCCGGCCGTCCTATTAGGGGCGGCCGGTTTTTTATGGTGCAGCCAACGGTAAAAGAATTACCCTGACATAGCGCTTAAAATTCAGATACTCATTTGCCGCCTGCCTGATTTTTTCAGGCGAAATAGTATCAATAAGTTCGTCATAGGCCAGAATAAGCTCAGGGTCCAGGTTGTTCATATAATAGGAGCGGAGCACATTCAGCCAGAACTCATTCTCCCTCATATTGGTCTCTCTCTCCCTTTTTAGTATCTCTATTACCTTATCAACATTACCCTGGGTCGGGCCGTCGCTCTGCAGCAGTGAGATCTCACTGAAGACCAGGTTGCTTAGTTTTTCCACCTGGCCGGGGGAAGAGCCGAAACCAATGTAAAGGAAATACTCCTGGTCAGGATAATGGGAGCTTGACTCGGAAACACCTATGCTGTATACCCCGCCCTGCTCTTCGCGCAGGCTCTCCCTTAGGCTGATATCCAGTATTTCCGCAAGCGCATTAAGCAGAAACATATTCTCCCGTGACCAGAGAAAATTGCCGTTAAAGATAATCTGCACCCTGCTCTTGTCCTCAACACCGCGGCGCACGGTGCGTTCTACCACACCCTGCGGGGGATCAATGCCCAGGTCTTTCCAGCTTTCCTCGCGCCCCGTGGACGGCAGACTGCCCAGGTACCTCTCAACCAGTGTGCGCACTTTTTCCGGCTCAAAATTACCAACCAGGATAAAGGTAAAATCGCCGGCATCGGCAAACCGGTCCTTATATATAGTAAAAGAACTCTCTAAATCCATTGCGTCCAGGGTTTCTTTTTTCCAGGGACGTCCTCTCAAGTGATCCTGGGTAAGAGTTTCAGTTACCATATCCCAGAAAACAGCCTCCGGCGATGAAGAACGGTTCTCAAAAAAGGCCTCAACTCTCTCTTTGTAGGCCGAATAGGCGGACTCATCCATTCGCGGAGAGGTAAAATAAAGGTAGATCAACTGGAACATGGTTTCCAGATCTTCAGGTGTGGCGCTGCCTTGAAGACCCTCAAAAAGCTCTCCTATCCAGGGAGAGACTTCCGCTATCTTTCCCGATAGCTTCTTTTGCAGCTCAATAGCATTAAAACCGTCGATGCCCCCTTCCCTGACCAGTGCTGAAGCGGTAACCGCGGCCACATAATCGCTGTCCGCAGCCAGTGAATAGCCCCCCGGGCTGTAGGCACCGCAGAGGATCTGATTATTCTTGAAATCAGTGGGCTTAAGAATAACCCGCACCCCGTTAGAGAGGCCCCACTCAGTTACTCCCAGCTTTTCGATTCTCTTTTCATAGACTATACTGCCGCCCCCGGGCATTACCGGCATCAATGGTTTATCCTGAAGGGTATCCTGGTAGGGAGATATCCCCATAGTCTTCACCCTCTCAAAAATCGCAGTAAGCTGCTGCTGACCAGGTATTGATAATCCCGGTTTTTCCGGCGAGTTTACCAGTATTACCCGGTTCTTTTCAGTCAGCCATTCACCGGAGAGCCGGTTTACCTCTGCCAGAGATATTTCGGGAATGTACTCTTTATAGAGTTCGTATTCATAGGCAATACCGGGTGCAGCTTCATTTTCCAGGAAGTGATTGATATATTCCGCGACAAAGTTATCCGATTCTATTTTATCACGTTCATTAAATATTTGCTCGATGTGCTTGAGAATCTCCATTTTCTCTCTTTCCAGCTCACTGGCAGTAAAACCATACCTGCCCACCCGCTCGGCTTCATAAAGCAGGGCCTCCAGACCGCGCTCAATTCCGCCATCCTTAACCCGGGCGCCCAGCACATAGAACTCTTTAGCGCGGATTAACCTGGCCTGCCCCGAATAACCGCTCAGAAATGGCGGATCAGCCTTCCTGGTAAGCTCATAGAGACGTTTATTGAACATTCCATGATAGAGAGTTTCTACCAGAAGCTGACGGTAATCGCCAACCGTAACAAGGGGTTCGGGGTCATACTTGGTTATCAAAGTGACCGCGGAGGAAGTTGCTTCCGCATCAGAGGCAATAGCAAAGAGTGTTTCATCATGATCCGGCAGGGGGTAGATAATGCGTTCGCGCCGGTCTACGGGGTTTTGAAAGCCGGAAAAGATTTCCTTTATCCGCTCTTCCATTTCAGCTCCATCAAAATCACCAACCGCCACCACAGCCATCAGATCGGGGCGGTACCAGTCACGGTAAAAATTTTTAAGAGTTTCCGCTTCACAGTTCTCGATAATCTCAATTTTACCTATTGGCCGCCGCTCCGCATAACGGGAATCTTTATACAAATAGGGAACCTGTATGTCAGACATCCGGGCGGAAGCGCCCCTGCCCAGCCGCCACTCCTCAATTATTACCCCCCGTTCACTTTCGACCTCCTCGTCATCAAAGCTGATATCTGAAGCCCAGTCCCTCAATATCAACAGGGCATTGGCCAGGATCTCTTCCTGGTCAGTGGGCACCTGGAGCCTGTACACCGTTTCATCAAAACCGGTATAGGCATTGAGATCGGGACCAAAACGCATACCTATTGATTCCAGATAATCTATTATTTCCTGCCTGGCGAAATTCTTAGTGCCCTTAAACGCCATGTGCTCAACAAAGTGAGCCAGCCCCTGCTGATCTTCATCCTCCAGAACCGATCCGGCATTCACTACCAGCCTCAACTCTGCACGTTTCTCCGGCGTCTTATTGCTCCTGATATAGTAGGTCAGTCCATTCTCCAGCCTGCCAAATATAATAGAAGGATCCAATGGCAGGGGCTCGGCAATTGCAAGGGTATCCGCTTCCACTGCGGTTGATCTTGTTTCCGCCTCGACTATGGCTGATCCTGCCCCCCCATCTTCCTTAGGGGTGGAAACACAGGAAATCAGGATAAAAATAAACAGCAGCAAAATCCCGCCCGGCAAAGCTGCCTGCGTAATATATTTAATTCTTTTTGTCATATTTTCTCCTCAATATTGCTGAACAACCTTGCCCGGATTAAGAATATTCTCACTATCAAGGGCATGCTTGATAAGCCGCATAACCTCAACATTTACTGCTCCCAGATTATTCACGAGATACTCACGTTTTACCCGCCCAATACCATGTTCTCCGGAGATAACCCCGCCCCTGGCCGCTGCATCGGCAAAGAGCTCTTCCCTTACCTGCTGATGAAGCTGCTGCCAGCCGGTAACTTCTGCACCTAAAAGCCCATTGCTGATTGCCTTTCGCATATAGTGAGTATGCACATTGCCGTCCCCTGCATGTCCATAGGTGGGCAACTGTATCTTATAGCGCTCTTCAACTTCCTTTACAAACTCAACATGGCCGGCTATCTCAGACCTGGGCACACAGATATCAAAAAGCTCAACCGTTCCTTCACGAAGCGCTTCATATATCATACTGCGCAGGGCCAGTATTTCCTCCTGCCTTTCAGGAGATTCGGCAATCAGAACATCCAGGGCGCCCCCCGATTCCAGGAGCTCAGCCAATTCTTCCGCCTGAGCAAGAAGATCATCTTCACTGCGGCCATCGAGAATAAATAGCAGAGAGGCGCTGCCGTCATGAGTAGGCCAGCTCTTTTTTAAAAGCTGCTCAGCACAACTTATCACCTCATGCTGCACAAACTCAACCGCAGTCGGTAAAATACCCCGGTGCAAGATATCCGGAACTGTTTCTATGGCCTGCCTCACGCTGTCAAAGGGGGCTATTAAAGTGCTGATTGCTCCCGGCCGTGGGAGCAGAGAAAGGGTTACCCTGGTTATTATGCCCAGGGTTCCCTCTGATCCGATAATCAGATCGGTTAGATTATAGCCGCTGCTGCTCTTGATAAATTTGCCGCCCAGGTTGGACAAGCGGCCATCCGCCCACACAACCTGCAATCCAAGAACAAACCTGCGGATTGTGCCATACTTCACCGCTCTGGCGCCGCCCGCGTTAGTGGCCACTGCGCCGCCTATAAAGGCCCCTTCATCCCCCGGATGAGGGGGGAAATAGAGCCCCATTTTATCAACCTCTTCATAGAGCCTTTTCAAAGCAACCCCCGCCTGCACAGTAATGATATGATTGGCAGGATCAGCATCAACAACCGAGTTCAGCCGTTCCAAAGATAGTACAACCCCCTGCTCTGCCGGTACACAACCGCCGGAAAGCCCGGTGCCGCCACCCCTAACCGTAAGCGGCACTTTAAGCTCCCGGCATAACCTTACAATCTCTTGAATCTCCTCTTCTGTAGCCGGCTTTACCACGGCCAAAGGCATCCGGTTAAAGGTATCCAGAGCATACTCGTCATGTGAGAAGGGAATCAGCTCAGAGTTTTCAGTAATTAGATTCTCCTGCCCTACAATTTGAGCAGCCCTTTTCCGCCATTTATCAATATTCGACAATACTAACACCCTCCCTCTATCTGTAATTTCCAATTAATCTTAAACTCTATAAGCTATCGATGATTTATTGTAGTTGCCATTTCTGTTTTCTTCAATATTTCATTTAGCTTCTTTTTCAATCCCTGCTGATATAATCAAATATCAGATTATTTAGTAGTCAACCGGACAAGCAAAACAAACAGCATTAACCTGTAATTATGAAAACAATGCCGGTCGGAGAACTAAAATCTCATTCTTCCCAAATAATCGAGAATGTAAAACATGGAGAGGGAGTAATCATTTCATACGAAAAAAGATGGATGTGAATTATTTCTAAAAGAATCTCGACAGTTTTCGTGAGATTTCCTCTATCTCACTTGATTTTTTGCCCTTGTTGAATTATAGAATTTCCTATTAATCAGTTACTCTTGACAGTGACGGTAAAAGGATTGAACTGACCGAAACTCAGAGAAGATCGGCTGCGCTGCTTTCGGCTCGTGACATGACCCGCCTTTTGTTCGGGCCGTTAAGCCGGGGAATTGCAAAATCTGCCGGTGAGGAGTACTTTAATCTGAGCAGGCTGTTTCTCCTGCCGTTTAACCTCTCATACCTGGACAGTGTTTAATTCCTGATTAAAAGCTAAATCAGTTTATAGGTTTGACTTCCGATAAAATCAGTATAAGTAAACTGATAAGGAAACCGTATGGCGGAAGAAAAAAATACTTTAAAAGCCTGGGTTGCAACAGTGGATATGGGCTTAGGCCATCAGCGTGCAACATATCCTCTGACCCACTTCGCTGAAGGAGGCCTTATTACAGTAGGCAGTGATTCCGCCAGTGATGAAGATGAAAAAAAACTCTGGGATAGAATGCGAAACACGTATGAATTCCTCTCCAGAGTTCGGTCTGTGCCTATTATCGGAAAACCACTTTTCGGCATACTCGATGCTCTGCAGAATATCCCTTCCTTCTATCCGGCCAGGGATATGTCCCATCCCGCTTTCCAGGTAAAACTGTTAAACTCTTTTATAGACAAGGGTTTGTGCAGGGGAATGATAGAAAAAATTCAGAGCAAGCCCCTGCCCTTAATTACATCCCACCCGGTACCTGCTATAGCTGCAGAAAAAGCAGGTTATGGATTGATCTACTGTATTATATGTGACGCTGAAATCGGCCGGGCCTGGGTTCCCACAAACCCAACGACCAGCAGGATACGCTACCTGACCCCCTGCGGCCGTGCTGTGATGCGTTTGAAAAGCTACGGGGTTCCTGATGAGCGTATATTCCTCACAGGCTTTCCCTTTCCCCTGGAGGTGCTTGGGAGTGAGAATCTTGAAATCTTAAAAAAGGATACTGCCCGCAGGCTCTTTGCTCTTGATACGAATAATCGGTTCTGGCCTCTTCACAAACGGAACGTTACTCACTTTCTGGGAAGAAGAAACTGCCATGCCGATAAAAAGCATGTGCTAACCATTACCTATGCAGTGGGCGGAGCAGGCGCTCAGAAGGAAATCGGGTTTCAGATTGCCAGGAGCCTGCAAAACCGCCTGGCTGAAGGCAGCCTGAAACTAAACCTTATAGCTGGTCTCAGAGAAGAGGTTAAATCATACTTCGAGGATGTGAAATCAGAATTGCTCCCGGATTCTCCTCACTTAAATGTCATTTACAGTCCCGGCAAAATAGATTATTTCAATACCTTTTCCCGGATTATTCGAGAAACTGACATACTCTGGACCAAGCCGAGTGAGCTTTCTTTTTACTGCGGTCTGGGCATACCGATCATCATGTCCCCGCACATCGGTTCACAGGAAATTTACAACCAAAAATGGCTGTTAGAAGTTCAGGCCGGAATCTCCCAGGAGGATCCTGATTATACAGACCAGTGGCTCTTTGATCTTATAAACGCAGGCCGCCTTGCCGAATCAGCCTGGGACGGTTTCCTGAAAGCCAGGAAGTTCGGCACCTATAAGATTACTGAAATCCTGAAAACCGGCACCATGACAAGAGAAGCATCTCCCCTTAAACGGTAGATGAAGATCCAAATTGATCCGCATACTTTGGAACGGGCAAAAGAACGCGGTACCAACGGAAAAGAGATTATTAAAGTTATTGAAGAAGGTTTCGTTTCCCAAACGAAATATGGCAGGCTGGCTAAAGTCAAAGTTTTTCCCTACAAACGGATAAGAAACGGTAAGTTTTAGGAGCAAAAAAGGGTTGAAATTATTTATACTATAGAGAAGGATGTAGCGGTAACAGTCACAGCCTATGTCTTCTATGGTAAATGGAGGAATGAATAATGAAAATATATTATAACGATAAAACTGATTTACTGTATCTCAGGTTTGAGGAAGAGAAGCAGGATGTTATTAACAAAAGGGTCTCAGATGATGTTGTGCTTGATATTGGCGAAAAGGAGAAGATCCTCGGGATTGAAATCTTAGAAGCTTCCAAACATTTGAATCTTCATAATGTAATGCCTGTAGAGTACGAGCTTCAGAGATAATTCCTGTATCCCCGAAAGAGGACTAATTCTCTCTGTTTCAATTCAAGGCAAAGACAGCCTTTTTATGGAAACCACTGATATTTTGTAGAGAGCACAACATGAAGCACACAGGGATGGGGTGGTTACTTCAGATAACGCCCTTGAGACCAGGCGGGCAGTTGCTGCTCATACTGCCATGGCCATTAAGGTAGCCCGGGATTATGGGTTGGGAGT